>JAPLXC010000003.1 GCA_026396275.1 Candidatus Moraniibacteriota bacterium
AGAACTAATTCGTATATTCGTATTCAATTCGTAATTAGTAGAGAAATCCATGAAGATTGGCATCATTGGACTTCCCAATGTGGGAAAATCAACATTATTTAAAGCCCTCACTAAAAATCCGGTAGATATCAGCAATTATCCCTTTTGCACCATTGAACCTAATGTCGGCGTTGTGCGTGTGCCCGATGATAGACTCGCGAAACTCGCCGGGATATCAAAAAGCAAAAAAATCGTGCCGACGGTAATCGAATTTGTTGATATTGCGGGACTGGTGCGTGGAGCTTCGGAAGGAGAAGGGCTAGGAAACAAATTTTTGGCCTACATCCGGGAAGTAGATGCTATCATCCAGGTAGTGCGCGCTTTTTCTAATCCTAAAATTACCCATGTTTATAATAAAATTGATCCCAAGAGCGATATTGAAACGGTGAATACCGAGCTTATCCTGGCCGATCTTGAAACGGTGGAAAAAACTATATTAAGGCTTGAAAAAGATATAAAAGGAGGCAGAAAAAATGCGGCAGCGCAGCTAGAAATAGTCAAAAAAATCAAAAAAAATCTGGAAGGAGGAAAAATAGCCAGAAGCTCTGAAATTAATTTCGATGATGAAAACGTAAAAGCAATAATCCGGGAAATATCGCTGCTTACAATGAAACCGTTCATTTATGTTTATAATGTATCAGATGCTGGAAGTGATAATTTGGAAGTGGGAGATGAGAAAGACAATGCCATAAAACTAGATGTAAAAATCGAGGAAGAATTGGGGGAAATGCCTGTAGAGGCAGCTCGCGAGCTGTCTTCACAAGGAATAAAATCCAACCTTAATCAGCTGGTCATTAAAGCTTATGAAATTTTAGGTTTAATAACTTTTTTAACCACCGGCGAAGATGAAACCCGGGCTTGGACTATCAAGAAAAGTTCAACCGCTCCCGAAGCCGGCGCGGCCATCCACACTGATTTCAAAGATAAATTTATCAGGGCTGATATTATTAACTGGCAAAAACTGCTCGAAGCCGGCTCATGGTCAAAAGCGCGCGAACTTGGGTGGTTACGAACGGAAGGAAAGGAATATGTGGTGCAGGACGGTGATGTGATAGAATTTAAGATTTAGTATTGACATCAGCAACTAATTTTTTATACAATATATTAGCAGTCAAACACATTAATTGCTAATTAATAGCTACGAAATACGAATCACATACGAATATAACTAATGAAATAAGAATACATATTATTATATTCGTAAGAAATTCGTAATCAGTAGACATTTAGAAATATGTCCAAACAGATCAAATATTCCACCGCGGCCCGAAAAAAAATCAAAGCCGGCGTTGACAAAGTAGCCGACACTGTAAAAGTAACACTTGGCCCCAAGGGGCGCAATGTCATTTTGGATAAAGGGTTCGGAACTCCGACTATTACTAACGACGGCGTGACCATCGCCAAGGAAATCGAACTGGAAGACAAGTTTGAAAATATAGGCGCGGAACTCGTGAAAGAAGTGGCGGAAAAGACCAATGAAGCGGCTGGCGACGGAACGACTACTGCGGCTATTATTACTCAAGCGTTGGCGCAAGAAGGGCTGAAATTCGTGGAGACGGGGATCAGTCCGATTGGGATCCGACAGGGAATGGAAGCGGCCAAGAACGAAGTAATTAAAATCCTCAAGAAGAATTCCAAAAAAATAAGTTCCAAGGAAGAAACATCCCAGGTGGCTACTATCGCGGCTGAATCGAAAGAAATGGGAGAAATGATTGCCGGCGTGATGGAAGAAGTGGGCAAAGATGGGGTAATTACCGTTGAAGAATCCCAAACCTTTGGGCTTTCTAAGGAGATTGTCGAGGGAATGAATTTTGACAAGGGATACATTTCTCCCTATATGATTACCGATATTGAATCCCAGACCGCTGTTATCAAGGACCCTTATATTTTAATCACTGACAAAAAAATTTCTTCTATCGCCGAGATTCTTCCTATCCTGGAAAAAATAACCCGCGGAGGGAAAAAAGAGTTGGCAATTATCGCCGAAGAAGTTGAAGGAGAAGCGCTGGCAACCATCGTGGTTAACAAACTGCGCGGCGTGTTAAGCGTGCTGGCGGTAAAAGCCCCTGAATTTGGAGACAACCGCAAAGCAATGCTGGAAGACATCGCTGTTCTTACCAGCGGGCAAGTAGTGAGTGAAGAAAAAGGAATGAAATTGGAAAACGTGGAATTGGAAATGCTGGGGCAAGCCCAAAAGATTCTTGCTACCAAAGATGACACGACTATCATTGGCGGGAAGGGGAAGAAAAAAGATATTGAAGCGCGGATTGAACAAATTAAGCTCCAGATTGAAAAGTCCGACAGCGACTACGACAAGGAAAAACTCCAAAAGAGAATGGCCAAGCTCTCCGGCGGAGTGGCTGTCATCCGAGTAGGAGCCGCTACGGAAACGGAACTTACCTATATGAAGCATAAAATGAAAGATGCGTTGGCAGCGACTAAAGCGGCAGTATCCGAGGGAATTGTGGCTGGCGGTGGAACGGCTCTGGCTAAAGCGGTGTATTTGCTTTCCGATAAGGTCAAGCAATTTGAAAACCATGATTTTAGAGCTGGTTATCAGACGCTTCTCCAGGCGCTCTATGAGCCGTTAAAGCAGATTGTTTCAAACACTGGCAAAAAGGATCCAGCAGTGGTGCTCAATAAGATTGTGGAGAATAAAAGTATAAATTACGGATATAATGCTGATAAAGATATATTTGAAACCGATATGATTAAATCGGGCATTATTGATCCTCTGAAAGTAACGCGAACTGCTTTGGAAAATGCGGTATCTGTCGCTGCGATGCTCTTAACCACGGAAGCGGCTATTACCGACAAGCCGGAGAAAAAAGAGCACGGTTATGAGGCAGCTATGCCCAATATGGAAGGAATGATATAATCTAAACGGCTCATTGCCGACTTTTTAAAAGAGAAAGCCCGATTGCAGGATCGGGCTTTTTAAAATTTGGTTTTGTGGTATAATTTAAGATGTTAAGAAGAAAATCTAGAATAGGGAAAATGAAAAAGGAATTGGCGAATATTTTTGGCGATTTGAACATTAAAAAACAGGCGGAAGATCTAGGCGTAAGCGTCTGGGAAACCCCCAGTTTTCTGTTTATTCTGATGGGAATGATCATTATGGTGGTAATGGCGGTGATTTATTTTATTTCCCGGCATTACGAATCACCCGAACTTCTGATAGTTAGCGAATCGTTGGTGGTAATTTTTATCTTTACCGTCGGCAATGTCATTATTCGGGGTGTGGAAAACGTGGCCAGGATAAATAAAATGAAGTCGGAGTTCGTTTCCATTGCTTCACACCAACTGAAAACTCCTCTGACGCAATTGAATTGGGAAATTGAACTGCTGCTTTCCCGCTATGCCGAAGGGCTAACAAAAAAGCAGTTAGATATTATAAAAGACGTTTCTCACTCGCATTTAAGGATGGCCAAATTAACCAATGACCTTCTGGATGTAGCCAGAATTGATCAGGGAAAAATGGTCCTTCTGGAAGAAAAATTTGATTTACTAAAATTAGTTGAAGACGTGATTCAAAGCGAAAAAAATCTGGCCGAGGAGCATAATGTAAAAGTCAAAGTGAATATTCCAGCGGCGCTTCCGGAAATTAAAGGAGACAAAAGAAGGACTGGAGTAGTTGTTGATAATTTGCTTTCCAACGCCATTAAGTATACTGATCGCCAAGGAGAAGTAGAAGTATCAGTAGAACGAAAAGACGCCACCGTTACCGCCTGTATCAAAGATAACGGCGTAGGGATTCCCAAGTATCAGCAGGATCAAGTTTTCCAGAAATTTTTCCGTAGTGATAACGCCGCACGTTATCAGGAAGAAGGAACCGGACTGGGATTATACATTGCCAAAAACATTATAGAACAGTCGGGAGGCAAATTGTGGTTTCAATCAGAGGAAAATATCGGATCGACTTTTTGTCTTTCTCTTCCACTGGAGCCGACGAAGGCAAAGGGTAAATTTAAAATATAATAAATAAATTCCAAGCGGCGTGCCGGGAAAGAGCAGCGAAACAGAATCCAAAAAGATTTTCGCCAGCCGGCGCGTTGAGAGGAATAATTCCAACTTTATGAAAACCAAAAAAATATTAATCGTTGAAGATGATTCCATTCTTCAAAAAACACTCCAGGAGTTTTTGTCCACCGAAGGATTCGAAACAACTAGCGCTTCCGATGGAGAAAAGGCAGTGGAATTAGCGCGGTCGGGAAAGCCCGATCTCATTCTTCTGGATATCATTCTTCCCAAAAAAGACGGCTATGAAGTGATTAAGGATCTGAAAAGCGACCAGGGAACACGGTCAATTCCTATCATCCTCCTTACTAATTTAGGAAGCATGCACGATGTGGAAAAAGCCCTCAATCTGGGAGCGACAACTTATTTAGTGAAAGCTGATTACAAACTGGAAGAAGTGGTGGCTAAAATAAAAGAGGTCTTAAGTATTAATTAGTGTTACTTCTTGGTAAAACAAAAATAAATCATGCGAATTGAAAACAAACAACTCAAAGAGTTTTTGCTTGACGCCAATACCATAGACAAAGAAAAAGTAAACCAAGCGTTTACCGAAGCCACTCAAGCCCGCCAGTCTCTAGGGGATATTCTTTTGAAGAAAGGGCTGATCAGTGAGGTGGACTTGAGAAAACTTTATGCCTACATTCTCGGTATCCCCTTTGTGGACCTGACTAAGGAAGTTATTTCATCGGATATTCTTCAGATCATTCCCGAGCCGATTGCCCGCAAATACAACATTATTGCTTTTGAAAAGAGCGGACGGGATCTGAAAGTGGCGATGATCAATCCCGAAGATCTTCAGACCATTGACTTTATCAAAAAGAAAACGGGACTCAAAATTGTTCCGTGCCTCACTTCCGAAGAAAGCATCAGAGCCATTCTTCGCCAGTATGAAAAAAGTTTAAAGGCGGAATTCGGAGATATTATTGACCGAAGCTCGCAGGAAATAACGGAGGGGAAAGAGCCAGATGAGGACTTGGAGAAAGTGGCCCAGGATCTTCCAGTCATTCGGATTGTGGACACACTTTTAAAGCACGCCATTCTCCAGTCAGCCAGTGACATTCATATTGAGCCGGAAGAACACGAAGTGAGGGTTCGCTATCGTATTGATGGCATTCTCCATGATGCGATGAGCTTGCCCAAACAGATCCTTCTCGGAATTGTCGCCAGAATCAAAGTGCTTTCCAATCTAAAACTTGATGAACACCGCCTTCCTCAGGACGGACGCTTTAAAATTGAAAAAGACGACTATAAAATTTCTTTTCGGGTGAGTATTTTGCCGGTTTTTGACGGAGAAAAAATCGCAATGCGGCTCCTTGATGAATCGGCCAAAGGTCTCACCTTGGAAAAAATGGGCTTATGGGGAAAAGCGCTTGAGATTATTCATAGGGAAATAAAGAGACCCAATGGAATGATTTTAGTGACAGGTCCCACCGGGTCCGGCAAGACCACGACGCTCTACACCATTATGGATATTCTTAATACTCCCGAGGTCAACATTAGCACAGTGGAAGATCCAATAGAATATCGAATGCCGAGAATTAACCAGACCCAGATAAATCCCAAAATAGGATTGACCTTTGCTTCTTCACTGCGGTCTCTTCTCCGGCAGGATCCCGATATTCTGATGATAGGCGAGATCCGCGACAAGGAAACCCTGGAAATTGCTATTCACTCCGCAATGACGGGACACCTAGTTTTATCAACCCTTCACACTAACAGTGCCGCCGGAGCGCTTCCCCGGATGCTTGATATGGGCGCCGAACCATTTTTAGTGGCTTCGACTGTTAATGTTATTGCCGCCCAGCGTCTGGTGCGGCGGCTCTGTGGCGATTGCCGAACAGAGTACAATCTTACTGACAAAGAAATAAAACTTCTGGCCAGCCGTTTTAATATTGATGAAATTCTGGATTTTTTTAAAAAATCAGAACAGCTTAAAGGAATGATCAGGTCAGGCGACAAGTGGAACACCGTAAAATTTCATCGGGCCAAAGGGTGCGACCAGTGCAATCACGAAGGGTATCACGGAAGAATAGGCATTTACGAAGTTTTTGAAATTGATGATGAGATTCAGAAATTGATCACCGGACTGTCCTCGTCTGACGTGATAGAAAAAAAGGCAAGGGAAAAGGGAATGGCCACCATGACGGAGGACGGTTTTGCCAAAGCCGTTCAGGGGATAACTTCGATAGAGGAAATACTGCGGGTTACGAAGGAATAAACTTAACCACTAACCACTCATATTTTAATTAGTCATAATTTGAATTGTTATTAGTTGTTAGTTGTCAAGTTGTAAGTTTGTAAGATTATGGCTAAATTTATCTACACTGCCAAAAGCGGAAGCGGCGAGTCCAAAGGGGGAGAGATAGTGGCTCCAGATGAACGAGCGTTAGCTCAACAGCTCCGCTCGGAGGGCTTTTTGGTAACTTCGGTAAAAATGGTTGAGGAAAGAAAAAAAGGAATAGAGGTGAAGCTGCTGGACCGGTTTCTGACAGTTCCGCTAAAGGAAAAAATGATTTTTGCCCGGAACCTTGCCGTGATGATTGCTTCCGGCCTCACTGTTTCCCGAGCCATTAATAATCTTTCCGGCCAAACAAGAAACAAGCGGTTTAAGAAAATTCTCTCTGATATTTACGAGCAGCTGCAGCAAGGAAAAACATTAAGCGAGGGATTAGCCAAATATCCGGCGGTGTTCAGCGAGCTTTTTGTTAACATGGTGCGAGTGGGGGAAACAGGGGGAAACCTGGAAGAAATTTTACAGATTATTGCCGTCCAGCTGGAAAAAGAGCACGATCTTATCAGTAAAATACGGGGAGCGATGGTTTACCCCTCAGTCATTATTGTGGCAATGATTGGAATCGCCATTCTCATGCTGACATACATCCTGCCCAAGATAACCGGGGTTTTCAAGGATATGGATGTTCAGCTTCCCGCTTCCACCCGTTTTGTTATCGCCGTCAGCGATTTTCTAAGAGATCACACCATCTTGGTAACGTTTATGTTTGTATTTTTTGCCTTTTTTTTAAAGGTCTTTCTCCAGACCAAAGCGGGAAAGAAAATAGTGAGTTTTTTGGTAATTCATCTCCCAATTGTCAGGAACATAGTGATAAAAGTTAACTGCGCCAGATTCGCTAGGATCTTCAGCTCTCTTCTCAAAAGCGGCATTCCAGTAATAGATGCCTTGAAAATTGTCTCCAACACCCTGACGAATTACTACTACAAGAAGGTGATTGAAGAAAGTATCGAACAAGTCCAAAAAGGGGTAAGTATCAGCACTGTTATTACCAAGCATCCTGGAATTTTTCCGGTATTAGTCCCGCAAATGCTGGAAGTAGGCGAAGAAACCGGAAAAACGGAAGCGGTTTTAATGAAATTGGCCGAATTTTACGAGCAGGAAGTAGATCAGATCACCAAGAATATGTCCTCAATAATAGAGCCAGTGCTGATGATTATCATCGGAGGAGCGGTTGGATTCTTTGCTGTTTCCATGCTCCAGCCGATGTACAGTTTAATGGAAAATATAAAATGAAAGCTCAAAGCTTAAAGCTCAAAGCTCAAAGTTTAGAAGGTTTCACCCTTATTGAAGCCCTAGTATTGCTTTTCATTTTTTCTCTCATTACAGTAACTTTTTACTCCTTGTTTTCTTTTGGAATTAGATATATCCAGGACTCAAAAAACCGTCTGGGAGCTCTTGCCGTAGCCAATGAGAAAATGGAAATTGTAAGGAACCTTAAGTATGATGACATCGGAACAGTTGATGGTGAGGTTGAGGGAAACATTCCTCAGGATGAAACGGTTATTGAAAACGGTCGACAATACAATGTCCATACGCTAGTTGAGTATGTACAAGATTCATTTGATGGAATGTATCCGAATGATACCGCCTTTGAGGATTATAAAAGAGTGACCGTCACCGCTTCTTGGAATACCGGCGGAGTTAGTCAGAGAGAAGTTAAACTTGTTAGCCGGTTTGTTCCGCCGGGATTGGAGGTAGCTAATCCGGGGAATGGGATTTTGTCTGTCAATGTTTTCAGTGACCAGCCAGGAGGAACAGGAATTCCTAACTCTGTTGTTCACATATCCAATCCTGATACGGGACTTAACACCCAAAAGGAAACCGATGCTTCCGGCAATGCGACATTTATGGGAGATAAGGTCACGGAATCCATTCAAAAATATGAAATTACGGTTACTAAGACAGACTACGAAACAGTGAATACCCTGCCACCCTATTCAATCAGCCCCTTCAATCCTGTTGATGTACATGCCTCGGTAGTAATCGGATCAATCAATGTGACTAATATTGTTCAAAATAAATTGGCCAGTTTAGAAATTGCAACGGTTGATTATCTTGATCAGTCAATTGACGACATCAGTTTCCATTTAACCGGCGGAAGAAAAATTGGAACCGAAGTTGAAATGCCCAACGATCCAATTTATAATCTTAACACTGATAGCAGTACTGATTCCAGCGGTGAAAAGGATTTTGATAGAATAAGTCCCGGGCAGTATAAGTTTTATCTTGCTTCTTCGGTTACTGACGATTATGAACTTATCGCGACTGATCCATCTTCTTCATACGAAATCATCGACGGCAAGGAAATTTATTCTACTTCTCTATATTCTGATCAATCTCTGACTTGGAAGGTTAAATTAGCGGACAAAAACATCACTTCAATAATAATCTCAATTTTAAGAAGTGATGATGACTCTCCTATATCGGGAGCACAGGTTAATTTAAAAAATTCTTTCGGTTATGATCGAACACAAACAACTTCTGCTAACGGAAAAGTTTTTTTCCCGACAACATCCGATCCCTTTCAGGCCGAAACATATGATATCAAGGTTACTGCCGATGGCTTTAAGGAAAATAATTCCCAATCAACAGTAAACACCAATGAGTTGAAAGTAGAAACAATCAAATTGACAGCCCAATAAAAAGGAAAAATATGAAGTTTAAAAAGCATTCAGGGCTAACTTTAATAGAAACTCTTGTAGCCATAGCTATTTTTGTTATTGGCGTGGAGGGTTTTTCTCTGCTTTTCGCTCGCGCTTGGAAAAGTAATTCCTATACCTTAGAAATGGGACAAGCCTCTCTGATAGTTTCTCAAGGCGTAGGGAAGATGGTAAATTATATCCGCGGAGCAAGGCAAGCTGATAACGGGTCTTATCCGGTGCAGTCAGCCAATAACAATGATCTGGTGCTTTATTCTGACTATGACAAGGATGGAACAACAGAGAGAATACATTTTTATAAGAGCGGGCAAAATATTTTGATGGGCGTAAGAAACCCTACGGGCGGGATGCCTAAAACCTATCCCGCCGGGGATCAGGAAACGATATCCATTGCGAATTATATTGTCAATGATGCTGACACACCTATATTTTATTACTACAACAAAGATTACCCGGGTGACACCGCACATAATCCTTTGGACACCCCGGCGACCGTAGCCGATATACGGCTGGTAAAAATATATCTTAAAATAAATATTACTCCTAGCCGAGCTCCAGATGATATTGAAATGCAATCTTTCGTAGAAATGAGAAATTTAAACGATTACGATAGGATAAAATAGTAGCCCGTGTAATTCGGTTCCTGTTTAAATAGCTCCAATAAAAATTACATGAGTTTTAGTCGATACAATTTAAGATCTTCAAAGAGAAACCAAAAAGGTTCGGCTCTGGTTTATGCCCTGGTAATTTTGGCTATTGTTATGATTATCTTGGTCTCAATGTTGACCTATATCTCAGCACAACTTAAATTTAGCTTCAATCGGGTAGAAAAAGAAAGGGCCTTCCAGACAGCCGAAGCCGGGATTTATTATTACCGCTGGTACTTGGCTCATGAAACTTCGGGGAAAACTGCTCAGCAAATCAGTGATTTCTGGGAAGGAGGAACTGCTATCGGGGTATCTTCACCTTATGAAAGTGAATACGAAGGTATCGGAAAATACAAAGTTGAGGTAGATGCGCCTGATTCAGGATCAACTATCGTGACTGTTAAATCAACCGGTTGGACGTATAAGATGCCTAACATCACAAGGACAGTCCAAGTGCGGTTTCGACGGCCTTCTTGGAGTGAATATATGTGGGTAGTAAATGATTTTATCAATTTTGGCACAGGCGCTGAAGTGTATGGAAAAGTTCATTCTAATATTGGAATCCTATTTAATGGATTAGCTCATAATGTTGTTTCCTGTCTGGTTCCTTCTTTTAACGATCCAACTCACGGGGGCAGTTATCTTGATTTTGGCGTACATACTCATCAGGTTCCGGCCGATCCCGCCGCACCCGCTTATCCCTGGCCTGACGGCACTGTTCCTGATCGGCCGGATATTTTTATGGGCGGCCGCCAGTTTCCCATTCCCGAAGTTAGTTTTAGCGGCATTTTGTCTGATCTGGGTAATATGAAAAGTGAAGCCCAAGGCGGCCACGGAAAATATTTTGACGCAACGGGAGCAGGAAGAAGAATTATTCTCAAAAGCGATGGCACTTACGATATCTGCACCGTTGATTCTTATCATCACACTGCTTATTACATTACAAGTTATTTAAAAAACAGTGGAACAGGAACATGCAGCAGTTGCAGCGAGGACTGCCTTAGCAATTATCCCATTCTTAATGACAGGATTATTTTTGTTGAAAATAATGCTTGGGTAGAAGGAACAGTGAATAATAAAAGAGTAACCATTGCCGCCGCTAATCTGTCCGGGGGACCGTTAGCCAATATTTATATCGGATTGAATGACAGAGGAACAGGCAATATCCGCTATACTAATTATGATTGTAACAATATCATCGGGCTGGTTGCCCAGCAAAATATTTCCATTGTGAGAGATTGTCCAGACAATTTCGTTGTGGACGCTGCACTTCTAGCCCAGTCCGGACGAATAAGCCGGGGAAACTATGCAATCAATAGAAGTACATTGACGTTCAACGGGGCACTTGCATCGTATCTTCAGCCGTATTTTAACACTGGTAATAATGGATTTGGCATTCGTACTTATAACTTTGACAACAATCTCCTCTATTGCCCGCCTCCGTATTTTCCAACCGGGACGGAGTATTCCATAGATCTTTGGGAAGAACTGTAATATAATTTACTTACAATAAACAACTGACTACTGACAACTAAAAAATATTTCAATTTATTGTTGTAAGTCGTATATCGCCCGCCTGCCACTGCGAGGCACGAGCGGGCAGGTAAGTTGTAAGTTAATTTTGATGAGTTTTCTCAATAAAAAAGTTTTGAATTTCACTCACAGTCCTTTCGGACTGGATTTGAGCGACCTTTCGGTTAAAGTGGTTCAGCTGGAGCGGGAAGGGAAAAAGGACAAAATCGTCAGTTTTGGCACTTCAGCCATTCCGATAGGCAGTATTGTTGATGGGGAAATCATGAAAAAGGAGAATGTTATTTCTGCTATTAAAGAGGCAGTTAAAAAAGCCGGACCGAAAAAGATCAGGACGAAAAAAGTTATTTGCTCTCTCCCGGAAACCAAGGCCTTTTTGCGAATTATTAGCATTCCCAAGATGGAACAGGAAGAAATCAAGGAAGCCATAAAATGGGAAATGGAAGCCAATATTCCTCTTCCCATTGATCAGGTATATTATGACTGGCAAATGCTTGAGAAAAAACTTAGCAAAGAAGCTAACAAAATAGACATACTGGTAGTGGCAGTAGCAAAAAAAGTCGTTGACCAGTTTGTTGAAGTACTGGAACTTTCCGGACTGGCGGTGGAAGGGCTGGAAATAGAATCCATTGCTCAAACGCGGAGCTTTCTGGATGAAAGAGATGACAAGAAAACGACTCTCATCATTGATTTAGGGGACAGAAGAACAAGTTTTTCAATTTCCACCGGCACAATTCCTTGTTTTACCTGCAGCATTCCTCTTTCGGCTCAATCAATGACCGATGCTATTTCCAAAGGTCTGAGTATTTCTTTTGAGGAGGCGGAGAAAACAAAACTAACTTATGGAATCGGATCAGCAGTAAAAAGTGATCCCATTTTCCAGGCGGTAAAACCGGTACTGGAAAACCTGGTTTCCGAGTTGGAAAAGTCAATTGACTTTTATCTCACCGGATTGCAATACTCTGCTTCTATTGACCAAATAATTATCTGTGGAGGAGGAGCCAATGCTAAGGGAATCATTCCTTATTTATCTCAAAGGATGAGCAAAACGATAGAACTGGGAAATCCCTGGGTAAGCGTCCATATAGGAAGCAAACTGCCCCTTATTGATAGAAATAAGTCAGTGCAGTACTCTACCGCCATTGGACTCGCTTTAAAAGGAATTTACTATGAAGATTTATCTTGATCTTCTTCCTGAGGAAAAAAAGGAAGAAATAAAAAAGAAAAAAGCGTTTTGGATGATTATTCGGCAGGAATTGCGCTTTCTTATTCCGATAATTGTTTTTATTTCCATTTTATTTTCCATCAATTTGATTCTGAAAATACAGAGCGACAGTTGGAACGGCATCTATTCCCTTGAGCAATCGCAAAAAGAATATCAGGAACTGAAAACATATGAAGAAGAATTCCGCCAGGTAAACTCTAAAATATCTTCATTCTCCCGCCTTCAGGAGGGACACTTGTATTGGTCTAATGTTTTTTATCAACTTAGCGATCTCGTTCCCGAAGAAATTTCAATTAACGGTTTAATAACTAAAGATTATCAGGTTTCTCTTTCGGGAAAAGCGAAAAATCGAAATAATCTCCTGGCGCTGCAGGAAAAAATTCAAAGTTCCGAGTGCTTTTCCAATGTGAATGTCCCCCTCTCTAATTTAGTGAATAAAGAAAACGTTGATTTTCAGATAGATTTTGAAGTGGCAATTAACTGCTTAAAAAACAAATGAAACCGTTCTGGAAAAAATACAGGACCCATCTAATCATTCCGCTTTATCTTGCGTTTATCGGACTGGTATTTTATTTTTCCGTCAGACCGCTAATTGGGAAAATAAATGAGACCACCAACAGGATCCAGGAGGGAATTGCAAACCAGGAGAACAGGAAAAAGCGACTTGAAGAACTGCCGAAACTGCGAGAGCAATTCGAGATGATAAAAAATGAAGAAGAAAATTTTTTTCCTCTTTTGACGGAAGACAGGGTCGTAGAGCTGATAGAAAAAATAGAAATGCTTGCTGAAAATACTGGAAATACAATAATTATTGAAGTTCAGGAATTCAAAGGCAAGGATGCGGCTGGAGCAAAAAAAGGAGGAAAAACGACCGGTCAGGAAGAAAAATTACGTTCGGAACTGCCGGGCAGTGATTATCTTGAGATGAAAATCAAACTTGCCGGAAATTATAATAATTTAGTTGATTTCACAAGAAAAATAGAAACAATGGAATATCACGCTGACATTGTCTCTTTTGAAATATCTGTCAAGCCGGATACAATCGAAAGTCAGCAGCGGACTCCTGACATATTTTCCACAACAGATTCTGCCTTGGATAAAAAAATAACCAGCCAGGAAGCTGAAAATATCACTGAAAAAAAAGAGATTGCGCTAAATTCCGTCATCAATGCCGTTTTTTATCTAAAGAAATAAAAATATGGACGTAAAAAAAATATTGAAGTTCAATAAAGCGGACTGGAATTTCAAAAAAGCCGGGAAAACTGCGGCAGCTTTTTGGATGCGCCATCACCAAATTATTTTCATCTCTTTTTTCCTGTTTGTGGCGGGAGCGGGATTATTTTTGTGGTATCAGAATTTATATAAAGCTGGATGGAGCGAAGAAAGGAAAAGACAGCATGCTCTTTCCCAAAATCAGGAAGTAAATCTTAAAGAAGGAGAATTCCGGAAAGTGCTTGAAGAAATAACCAGAAGAAAAACTGCTTTCAATTCGGAGTATCAGACCATAAAGGATATTTTTAGGCCGTATTAGAATTTGAAAATAGTAAAACCCCATCTCTTTATTTCAAGTTTCTTGAAGCGAGATGGGGTTTTTTTTGATTCCGGCTTATTGGGAAATAGGTGCACCTTTTCCTCCTTTCTTTTCATTCAATATTTCCTGTTCTACTTCCTCGGCTGTCACGATGCCTGTTCTGTTTTTGCGATTGTCGCGAAATTTAAGAAAGAGCGGCACGATCTTGTTTTTAATTGTTTCGTCAGAAAAACCGCGGATTCTTAGTTCTTTTTCAATCTCCTGAATGTTAGGACTTCCTATTCCCCCAGACCGGAATCCTGCGAGAAGGGAACGAATTTTAGTTCTGGCCACTTCTTTCACCTCCTTACTGAAATTTTTCAGCTTCTAGATGATAGCAGTTTGGGGGTGTTTGTCAATGAGTAAGAATAAAAATGAAAAATGGCTTAAATAAAATAAAAAATTCCGCCATAAGCAGACGGCACAAGTGTAAAATAAAAAATTTTTCGCTAGTGCTTCTTCCAGGATTATTCCTTTCAAAATTTTTGGTGCCCCTGCTAGGACTCCCTACCTGCCATGCTGCGTCCCCTGAAGGATTCGAACCCTCAACCTCTTGGTCCGAAGCCAAGCGCTCTATCCATTGAGCTAAGGGGACATATATTCGGCGGGCAGTGAAGCTAGACGCTCTGTTTATTAAACTATGGGCGCGCGCTATGCAGAATAAACTCCGCCCAGCGTGATACTTGCCCCGCACTTTGTAAATAGTGCCGGGGTCCATTATACCACAGGGGCAATTTTTGGGTGGCTAGAGGGAATCGGACCCTCATACCTGGTACCACAAACCAGTGTTCTACCATTGAACTATAGCCACCATAAAAAAATTTTATTGCGCCCTCGGCAGGAATCGAACCCGCATCAATGCCTTAGAAGAGCACCGCTCTATCCATTGAGCTACGAGGGCTTAAAGTGCGCTGTGCAGGGATCGAACCTGCGACCTTGGGCTTAAGAGGCCCCTGCTCTACCGGCTGAGCTAACAGCGCGTTTAAAACAAAAAAATAATACCAGATTAACGAATCAAAGTCAACAAAAACCTACATCCCATGCTCTTCTTTGTACTTCTTCCATTCTTTATTTGACCAGTCATCCGGTTTTTCAGTGAGTTTTTCTTCTCCGGGATGAGGATATTTAGCCGGGGAGTCGTAAGAGCTGTTAAAGACATCCTTGAGAATTACATTGCCATCCTTGTCTTTCACGATCTGGGTGAACGTAGTTTTCATTGACCCGTCCGGGTTACGTTCCAGGACTTTAGGGCCTTCGATTTCTACCGTTCGGCCGTCGCTGACTCCGTAAAACTGGAAAATAAGTTCCGTTCCCTCGATTTTTGTCTGAATCAAAATATAGCCGGGAGTATTGTTAATAAACCGCAGGTCAGGACGGGGAATATAAACAGTGGCGTCTATTCCTTGGGGATTATAGTAAGCGACAGGATAGGCGTGATTTCTCCGGGCGGTAATCTCCAGTCCGGAGTAAATGGCTGCCCGGAAAGCAGTAGTGGAGATCTGACAAATTCCGCCTCCAAATTCCGGTTCGGTCTTGTCTTTTTTAATGACTAATTCCGGTGTATATCCGTGCTCGCTGTCAACCGGTCCAAGGGTTTTCACAAAAGAAAATTCCTCTTCGGGCTTGATTAAAATTCCATTGAAACGACTGGACCCTATCTTAATGTTGTGAATTCTGTTTTTAGGCGATCCCCTAAAATTAGATCTTCCTTCGCCGATCAAAGTTGTTATGCCTAAGGTATCAATGGCATCGGATTTTATTTCTGACTCCAGAATATTATAAAACAATTCAATCTCTCTTGTCTCCTGAGCGGGAATACTGATTACCAGTAAACTTTTAAGTAGCGCCTCATGGCTTTTAGACACGTCGAGTTTAAAACCATTTTCACTTAGGGAAAATGCCGACACCTTGTTATTTTCAACCTGAAATTTGGCGTTCATCGGGTCTTTGTTCACTTTTCGCTCCAGGTCTTTCAGAAAAGATTGTATTTCCTCCTTTTTAAGTTCTAAGTGAGTCGTTTTTTTAGTAAACGAGCGCTCTCGTTCGGCAACGGAAAAATCGCACATCAGATGATCACCAGGACAGTAGCTGGTATTTTCTATTTCGGACTTTGAGGAGGCGGGAAAATAAAGTGCTGATTTTATTCCTATCCACTGGGGAAAAACGTTCTCTGATACAATTTCCTCGTAAGGTCCTATTTTAAGAACCAATTTCTTAAAGGGGAAATTTTCTTCACTGGAACCAGGCGATTCATTCGCTTTCGCAATGCCGTCAGGCGGAAAAACAGCGGCAGTTGTTAAAAGCAAAAAAATTAGCAGAAACTTCAATAAAAGCTTTATGCTGCTCATAAAATAAGCATACTTTAATTTTTGATTTCTAACAAGAATGTCCAAAAATAAAAGAGATTTTATGTAATCTCTTTTATTTTAGAAAAGATATGGCGTCAAAATGCCGCGGCGGCTTACTAGAAGCCCCGCACCTGAATCTTTTTTAATTTGGTGGTATCGGCTTTGGGCAAGCGCACAGTCAGTATTCCATTCTTAAGAGACGCTTCGGCTTTTTCGGGAAGAACATCTACCGGTAGAACAACCGAGCGAGAAAAAGGACCCCAATAGCATTCCTGATAATAGTAATTTTCCGGAGTGACTTCTTCTTCGTTTTTTCTTTCTCCCCGGATAGTAACCATATCGTTGTTGATGGAAACATCAAGATCTTCCGGCTTTACTCCCGCGATGGTGGATTTAATGACGATGTCATTCTCGGTCTGATATACGTCAATTGTCAGCTGCCCTTCAGTTTCGCCTCCCCAGCTTTCATCCCGGACAGCTGGAGAAGAGTTGGTCCGCATGACCATTTCTGTTTCTTCCTCCTCGGAAAATACTGGCGCTGATTCTCCTTGATTATTCTCAACCTTCCTGGCGCCGGTTATTCGTTCCAGGAATGATATTTTTGTCTTTGCCATATTGTTTAATTGATTTTTTGACCACTTGTCGGATGTTTTAGCGGTCAGTTTTATCCTAGCTTAAGAATTATATCTGACTTTCTTATTATAAAATGGAATTGTCTATGATGCAAGTTTTTTGGGAATTCGCAGAACATTGAAAACATTAACGGCGACAAGAAAAAGCAAAAGAAGAAAAATAAGATAGTCGAAAAAATAGCTCCGATAGAAGGCCAAGATATTAAAAACAAGATGAGCAATAGCGGCCAAGCCGAAGGCCTTTATTATCGTTCCCGACCGCTTTGGATTTCCTGTTGCGATGAAGTATCCCATAAGGCCGGCAGTTGAGGTATGAAGAAGGATAATCTCCACGAGATAGCGGTAGTGCATTTTCCATTCCGCTCCAATTTGCCATCCAATGAGTGCAATCTCCACCAGAGAAAAACTTAAACCGACTAAAAAAGAAATGAGGAGAAGCGGCCGGTTCCAGAAGAGCTCTTCGATTCTTTTGGCGATCACGATGTATTTCAGTGTTTCCTCGACTCCAGCGGAAATAATAACAAAAGCAAAAGAGGAAATAAAAAGTTCAAGGGTAATGTTTTTGTTTGAAGGGAACAAAAGAAAAACATTGGCGATAATGAATTCCAGCGCCAGTGCTCCCAGCGCCGCAATAATTCCCCAGAAAAATGATTCAAGATATCTCATTTAACCTAAATCTTCTATATGTTTTTTTATCTCGGAAAACTTGGTCTTGGCTTTTCGCAAAGATTCTTTTTGTCCCTCTATGACTTTTTGAGGAGCTTTTTCAAGAAATTGTTTATTTTTCATCCGGCTTTCAATTCCGGATATGAATTTTTTTAGATTTTCTAATTCTTTCTTAGCTTTATCCCTTTCTTTCTTAATGTCAACCAATCCTTTGGTAGGTATGTAAATATTTATTCCGGCTACGGTCCTATGAATAGCACTTTTAATTCTTTTTCCTTCGCTAGTTATTTTGAGCTCTTTTATTCCTGTACGCAAGCTTCTAATGAGATTTTCTTGGGAATGAATCAATGCATAAGTGTTGATTCCTAGATATTGCTGGTGGCTTCTGGTATCAATGATAACACTGATTTTTCTGTGGGGCTCAATTTTACTTTCCAGGCGAGCACGGCGGATGGCCTTGATGATTTCTTTTACGAGTTCAAAATTTAAAAAATCGGTTTGCGAAGCAGAAGCAATGTTCCAATAATTTTCCTCGGTTGGCCATTTCGTTACCATAAGCAGGTTCTTCTCTCCGAATTGTTTCCAGACATGCTCGGTAACGAAAGGCATAAAGGGATGCCAAAGCTTTAAGAGGTCCTTTAATACCAGTATTAGAATTTTATTTTTTTCTGGAGTTTTCTCAAATTTGCTGGCCTCAATGTACCAGTCAGCAAA
The DNA here is from genome assembly GCA_026396275.1 of Candidatus Moraniibacteriota bacterium. Taxonomy (NCBI): domain Bacteria; phylum Candidatus Moraniibacteriota; species Candidatus Moraniibacteriota bacterium. Next base: position 18,342 of record JAPLXC010000003.1, read on the forward strand.
ATCGTTCCAGGTAAATTCCCGCAATTTCTCCCCAGCTTGAGAAAAGCGAAAATTCTCAATGTCCTCCCTTGTCTCTTGAATTAAAACAGACATTTTTTGCAATATCCAAAAATCAGCCAAGGTAAGATTGTTTTTTATTATCTTTTCTTGGACACTCTTTTTATCTGCTAGTCGAAGAACATAACGGCTAATATTCCAAAGCTTATTTGTAAAATTACGAAAGCTTCCAATTTTTTCTTCACTTAATCGAATATCATTTCCAGGAGTGTTTCCTATAAGAAGCGATAATCTTACTGCATCTGTTCCAAATTTTTCGATTACGTCAGAGTATCAATGCCAGTGCCCTTTGATTTGATCATTTTTTTCCCTGATTTATCTAAGACCATTCCATGAAGATAAACTTTTTCAAAGGGAATCTCATTGAGAGCAAATAAGGACATCATAATCATTCGGGAAACCCAGAGGGTTATAATCTCATAGCCAGTTTCCAGAACCTGGGTAGGATGAAAGCGGAGTAAATCCCCTGATTTTTTTCCATTCCTGAAAAAACCTGGCCAACCTAGAGTTGAAAAAGTCCACATTCCAGAAGAAAACCATGTGTCCAACGTATCAGTGTCCTGCTTCCAATTCTTGCCTTTTGGCTTTTTCTCTCCAACATAAATCTTTTCATTTTTGTACCAAACAGGAATTTGATGTCCAAACCATATTTGGCGACTTATGCACCAGTCGTGCAAATTAGCCATCCAGTTTATATATGTTCTGAAAAACCTATCCGGGATGAATTTAATTTTTCCTTGCTCGGCCACCTCAATAGCCTTCTCTTTAAGCGATTTGTTCCCTAATCTTTTTATTTTTTTGTCTACCGCAATAAACCATTGCTTGGATGGTAAGGGTTCAATGGGTGTGCCACACCGGTAGCAAACCGACAAATTATGTTCTATTTCTCTCTCGTTTTTCAAAAGACCTTGTTTTTTTAGTTTTTTAACTATCATTTCTCTTGCTTCCCGCGCGCTTTTACCCAAGTATTCGCTAAATCCTTCGCGAACTTTTCCATCCTCGTTAATAACCTTGACTATTTCAAGTTTGTTCCTCTGGGCTAATTGCCAGTCAGCCATAGAATGAGCAGGAGTAACACCTACTGCTCCTGTTCCGAATTTTGGATCAACACTTTTGTCGGTTACAACTTTTAGCTTAAGAGGAACTCCACAGAAATTGACGGAGTAAACTTTACCAACGTAATCTTTATATCTTTTATCTTTAGGGTTTACTGCTATCGCCGTGTCTCCGAGTTTTGTCTCCGGTCGGGTGGTGGCGATTGAAATAGGAAAATCTCTGCTATATCTAAAGGTGTAAAGTTTAGTCTTTTGTGCTTTATAGTCGACCTCGTCATCGGCTAGTGTTGACTGACATCTTGGACACCAGTTAACGATTCTTTCGCCGCGGTAGATTATTCCTGCCTTATACATATCGACAAACATTCCTTGGACAGCTACTTTTCTTTGCTCATCGAGCGTAAAAGCTTCCCTTGACCAATCCAGGGAAGCTCCCATTTTTCTAGTCTGGTAAAGGATGGTTTCTTGAGTTTTTCTTAAAAAATCCCAAACTCTTTCAAGAAATTTTTCTTTGCCTAGGTCATAACGCGTTAAACCCTCTTCTTTTAGCAAGTTTCTTTCCACCACATTTTGAGTGGCGATGGCTGCATGGTCAGTGCCTGGAATCCAAAGAGTTCGAAAGCCCTTCATCCGGTGATAACGAATTAAAAGATCCTCAATAGCTAACGTGGAAGAATGTCCCAAGTGGAGCTTGTCAGTAATATTAGGAGGGGGCAAAACAATGGTAAATGAAGTAGCATTCCTGGATATGTCTAAATTATCTGGGTTGAAATATCCCGATTTTTCCCACTCTTCGTAGATTTTATCCTCCACCTTTTTAGGATCGTAAGTTTTCGGAAGTTCTTTTTTCATCCCGGTAGTAGAAATTTGACTAATTATTCCGGTAGTTTTTTGATTTTTCTTCCAGAAAAATCGGTCAAATTTTCACTACCGGGCATGCTTTAATCGTAGCATTATAGAAGGATTTTTTCAAATGAAAAAAGGCAGATGGAGCAATCACCTGCCTTATAAAGTTTTTTATTCGTAGTAGCCCATTTTTAATAATTCCTTGTATGTATGGACTCGCTCAATAGGATAAACAAGTATGGGACTTCTATCAAGCTCGCTTGTTTTTAAAATACTTTTATACAAGCCAGTCCTCTTTTTCACATAGTAATTCCATTTTTTCGGATCCAGTAACGCGCAGAATATCCCTTCTATTTTAACTCCTTTACCATAAGCAGTTCTACCCGGCATCTTTATGAATCCGGCTATTAATTGTTTTCCAATTCTAGGTCCTTTTATAACATCCCCTATTGACAAGCCGTTAACTTTAAGAGTATCGACCAGAATGGCTGCTTCTTTCTCAATAAATTTCCCCCCGTGTTTTATTAAAGTTTCCGCTATCCTTATCCTCTTAGATTTTTCAAATGCCTCAATAAGATAATTTAAAAAGGATTCTTTTCTCATTCTGACCTCCTTTTATTACTGAAGAATTGCCCATAATGGGTTGTTTCCTTCTCATTGTTTATAAAAGAACTATCCCAATCTAACAACTGCCCCGCCCTCGCAATTATCAAGTCATTATAGAAAATTTAGACATTTTGTCAATATTTAAAATTTAAAACAGACCCGAATCAATCGTTTCATTATACTGCGGCCGCAGTATAATGAATTATTGCCTGAACTATTTCAACTTTAAATTGGCGTCCGGTTGGAGGGTTTTCCAGCTTGAAAGCGCTTTTTTCTTTTGGGTTACGGTCATATATTTCCAGCGATAATATCCGGCGGCGGCGATCATGGCGGCGTTGTCGATGGAGTATCTGATATCTGGTATTTTGTATATGGTATTCGGATAGTATCTACGTAGATTGTTACGTAACTGGTTACGTAACTCGATGTTTGCTGACACTCCGCCAGCAAGCATTATGGTTTTAGGGCAGTAGATTTTGGCAGCTTTCAGGGTTTTGGAAATTAAAACATCAACCACTGCTTGCTGGAATTCGGCGCACAATATAGCTTTTAGTTTATAGTTTATAGTTTTTAGTTTTTTAGTTTCATACAAAACCGCGGTTTTGAGGCCGGAGAAGGAAAAGTTTAGATTATTTGAATTAATCATTGGGCGGGGCAAGCGAAAGAATTTTGAATTTTGAATTTTGAATTTTGAATTTGTTTCAGATTTAGGATTTATAACTTGAGATTTCCATTGCGAAGCAAACTTTGCAATGGCTGGTCCTCCCGGATAACCCAATCCCAAAATCCTTGCTACCTTGTCAAACGCTTCTCCAGCAGCGTCGTCCAGTGTCTCGCCGATAATTTCGTAGTCCAAATGTTTTTTCATCAAAATCAATTGCGTATGCCCGCCGGAGACGACCAGACATAAAATTGGAAATTTTATGTCTGAGCTTCTAAGCTTCTTAGCTTTATTAGATTTTGAATTTACGCTAATAAAATTGGCGTAAATGTGCCCTTCAATATGATGAATTCCCAGAAGCGGTTTTTTCCAAACGTAAGCCAGAGTTTTGGCAACATTTGTTCCGATAAGAAGCGCCGGTATAAGGCCGGGTCCTCGGGTGACGGTGATTAAATCAATGTCATGCGGTTTGATGCCCGCCTCTTTAAAGGCAAGATTTATAACCAGGATGATGTTTTTCAGATGTTCTCGGGCAGCAAGATTAGGCACCACGCCGCCCCAGCGGGCATGAATTTTAGTTTGCGATGAAACAATATTAGACAGGACTTTCAATTTACCTTTGCCGGCTTTTATCACTGAAGCAGCTGTCTCGTCGCAGGAGGTCTCAATGCCAAGAATGGTAGTAATGGACATTTTTTTGGATTATAATAACATTGATATTATAACACGCTGAAGATATTTGAACGCAAGAAATACCTGCTGATTGGCAAAGTGTAAAATCACAACTATATGGCAAAAAGGAAAAAAAGTCAAAAATTATCTTTTTCTTGGAAAACGGACGAGCGAGAAAACCTGGAGGAGCTAAGCGACAGCAAGCTGGTGGCGCTGGCGCTCAAGAAAATTCCTCCGGCCTCTCAAGAAATTGTCAGGAGGTACCAGAAAAAGCTTTTCGCGTACCTTTATCATCTGGTAGGTAATAAAGAAGAGGTCGAGGATATCCTGCAAAACGTTTTTATTAAAGTTTACGGAAATCTCTCCCACTTTGACAAGAGTAAGAAATTTTCTTCCTGGATATACAGAATTGCCCATAATGAGGCGGTTAATATTCTAAAAAAAAGAGGAAGAAGACGCCTTGTTTCTCTGGAAGATATTTCTACCAGCAAAGATAAATTGGAAACCAGTAGCAGCGAGAAATCACCCATTGACTCCTGGATAAATAAAGAATTAAAAAAAGAAGTGCAGATTGCTATTGATAGATTGCCCAGCAAATACAAAGAGGTTTTAATTTTGCGCTATTTCCTTGACAAATCATACGAAGAAATGAGCGAGATTTTGGGAAAGCCGGTAAATACTGTCGGCACGCTTTTAAACCGCGCGCGCAAAAAACTCTTGCAGATTATAAGGGCGTCATGGAAGTGATACTTGAATAACAAGGAAATTACTGGTATTATTACTCATACTCAAAAAACGCCGCGTTCGTCTAGTCCGGCCTAGGACGCCAGGTTTTCATCCTGGAAATCATGGGTTCGAATCCCATACGCGGTACAATGGAACAAACGGGACAACAAATCTTTCAATTTCTCTCCCACTATGGCTACTGGATAATGCTTCCCTTGATGATTATTGAAGGACCAGTGGCAACTTTAATCGCGGCGATGCTAGCGTCACTCGGCGCTTTTAATGCTTTTGTCGTTTTAATATTATCCATCGCCGGAGATATGATTGGGGATGTCATATTGTACGGCTTAGGATACAAATACGGAATGGGTTTCGTTAAACGGGCCGGAAAGTATATTGGGATAACGGAAAACTTGGTATTGCGAATGGAGAAATATTTTACGCGCCACGGCGGGAAAACCATTTTTGCCGTGAAGTCCACCACTGGCCTCTGCTGGGCGACTTTCACCGCAGCCGGAATTGTTAAAATGAATTTTAAAAAATTCGTGCTTTATTCATTTCTGGGCGGAGTTGTCTGGAGCGGTTTTTTAGTGGCGGTGGGATATTTTTATGGTTACCTCTGGCGGGAAATCGCCAAATCAATCAAATGGATCGGATGGGCGGTAACAATCATCGCGATCATTACTTTTGCACTCATTACTTTCTATAAAAAATGGCGGGCAAAAAAATTGCTGACCGAAAATAATAATAGCGAGAATAAAAGTTAAATCTTCCGTTATAATATGTCAAATTTCCGCATATGCAGAAAATGATATATTTTTATTTTGGTCAGTACCTTGCTTTCTTGCCCAAAATCGCGGAAAGCACTAAAATTCCTATTGTATGGAAGAAAAGATAAAAAAAGCCATTAGGACCATAAAGGAAACTCTTTTTGTTGATCCGAAACTTTTATACGAAAAGGAGCGGCATTTAGTTAATCAGCCGTTTTACTTTGAAGGTATCAATGGCAAGGCAGTGCTTTTAATTCATGGCTGGAGCTCGGTTCCTTATGAAGTGAGGCGTTTGGGAAAATATCTGAATGAAAACGGCTACACGGCCTCCGGACCAATGCTTCGCGGCCACGGGACAGTACCCAAAGATTTGGAGAATGTGAAGTGGGCTGATTGGCTGGAGGATGTCGAAAAGTCATACCTAGAACTTAGAAATAAGTTTGACAAGGTGTATGTTGGAGGAACTTCAATTGGCGCGAACTTAGCAATTTTTTTGGCTTCCAGACACCCGGAAATTTCAGGACTTGTCCTTATGGCGACGCCCTATAAATTGCGAATCGAAAAAATTTCGCTTTTCTTCGCCAAGATCCTTCGCAAATTCAGGCGTTACAATAAGAAATTTTATCCGCCTACCTTTGGCGTCTCGACGACTCTGACAAGAATAATTTCCTATCAAACTTATCCAGTTGATAGCGCACTGGAAACGTTTAACTTGGTGAAAGCATCACGAGAAAAAATTCCTCTCGTTACCCAGCCCTGTTTTTTGCTCCAGTCATCAAGCGATCATATTGTTTCCAGAAACAATATGGATTCCATTTACAACAAAATCGCTTCTAAAATTAAAAAGAAACAGTACATTCACCGAGCCTATCACACTTTCATTTCGGACATTAAGAATGAGCATGTGTTTGAGGACATACTCAATTTTCTCAACGAAAATTGAGAAGCTTATTAGCTTCTTAGGTTTTTAGTCCTAATGAGCTAAAAAGCTAATTCCTAAAAAGCCAAGCTATGAAAATTGGTATCTTCACCAATAACTATCTTCCTAATCCTTACGGTGTAGCCAACTCCATTGAGAGTTTTCGCAGACAGTTTGAGAAGCTTGGCCACACTGTTTATATTTTTGCTCCGCGCACCAAGGGATACACAGACCAAAATCCCAATGTGTTTCGCTATCCTTCAATTGATATAAAATACAAAATCAGCTTTCCACTGGCTATTCCATATTCCAGAAGAATAAGCAAGATTTTAGAAAAATTAGATCTTGATATTATCCACTCGCAACACCCGACGCTTCTGGGGAAAACAGCTATGAAATGGGCGCGCCGCAAAAAAATTCCTCTTGTTTTAACTTGGCACACACTTCACGAGCATTACGTCCATTTTGCTCCACTGGTTCCTAAAAAATTGGCAATTTGGTGGATAAATAGAAAAGCCGTAAAATACGCCAATCGATGCGATGCGGTTGTCACCCCGACTGAATCGGTGAAAAAAATTATTCAAGATTTGGGAGTGATAAATGAGAATATAATTCCTATTCCCACAGGCGTGGAAGAAGAATTTTATCAGAACACGAACAGAAATTTGATTAGAAAAAAATATAATATTAGCGATGACGAGATTTTATTGCTTCTAGTTTCTCGGTTGACAGCGGAAAAGAATATAGAATTTCTTTTTCGAGCAATTATCAGAGTGTTAAAATTGGCGAATAACTCAAAATTTTTAGTGGCCGGAGAAGGACATCTAGTGCCGAAATTAAAATCCATGGTTAAAGATAATGACATGAAGAATAGAGTAATATTTGTCGGTGTTGTTGATAAAAAAGAAATCAAAAATTATTACGCGGCAGCGGATATTTTCGTTTATGCCTCCAAATCAGAAACGCAAGGAATGATTATAAGCGAGGCGATGTATGCGGGACTGCCAATTGTGGCAGTAAATGCTACGGGATCTAAAGATCTTGTTGAAGATAGCGTTAACGGTTTTTTGGTTCCGGAAGACGAAAATAAATTTGCCGAAGCAGTAAGTAAACTGGTAGGAAATGCGGAATTAAGAAGAAAATTTGGTGAAAATTCAGCCGGAATTGCTAGAGAAAAATACACCGATAAAGTTTGCGCACAAAGGATGCTGGAAATCTATGCAGCAGCGCTTAAGCATAAAAAAAAGCCACATACATTTCGTAGTGGCTTATGAATATATTCTTCATCTTATCCAAATGGTTTATCAAGCGCAGCAGCAGAAGTCCTGGCGACAAAATTATGATGATCCTCAATCTTTTTTCTTGTAGCATTATATAATGCCTCTGAAAACTTTAAATATTGATCTTCTTTTGAAAGATCGGGTAACGGCATACCTTCAAATTTTTTCCTAAATTTTTCAAGAATATCATTTCCTTTCATTATATCTCCTTTTTGAAAGAACTTTACTAATTATAAACCGTTATAAAAAAGCTGTCAATTGAATTTTGTAATGATTCTTAGAAAAAAATTTTACCAGAAAAATACTTTGAAAGTGGCCCGAAATTTAATTGGCTGTTTTTTAGTACGAAAAATTGGCAAGAAAATTATCAGAGGTGTCATTACTGAAACTGAAGCGTATATTGGCGAAAAAGATTTGGCCTGTCACGCCAGCCGCGGAAAAACGCCGCGGACGGAAATTATGTACGGCGAAGCCGGTCATGCGTATATTTATCTCATTTACGGAATGTACCATTGTCTCAATATCGTCACGGAAAAGAAAAATTTTCCCGCCGCTGTTCTTATCCGAGGCATAAAACCACTAGGAACCTTTCGCGCGAAAGATTCCACAAAGAGAAGCAATCTTGATAGCATAGTGCTGGATGGACCGGGAAAAGTTTGCCGATTCTTTAAAATTGATAAGAAATTAAACGGCTGTGATATAACCAAGGGCAAGAAATTGTGGATAGAGAAAGGAATTAAATTTAAAGAGAAAGATATAAAAAAATCAAAGAGAATCGGCATTGATTATGCCGGACACTCGCGGCATTATCTTTGGAGGCTTTATTTGCCTTTGGCTTGACAATAACGATAATTCTTTCTATACTGACGAGAAAATATTTTTAAATAAATCAACTCTAAAGGAGGAACAGAATGATTAAGTTATTTAAAAATTTTCCGGAAATTGTGGCGTTGATATCTCAACGCGAAGACGGCGATTTAAGTGTCTTGTATGATTACGAGAGGAGAAAAAGCCAGAATCCTAACCGAAGAGTTTTTGTTCAAAAGAATGGAATTCCTGAAAACAATGTTGTCAGTGCCTTATTGAACCACGGAAATGAAATTGCAATAGTGGATTGCCATTCTCCTTTATTTATCCCCCGGACTGATGCGCTTCTCGCCAAAGAAAAAGGAATTTATCTTTCTGTAACGTCAAGGGATTGTTATCCCGTATTGGCTTATGATCCCCGTGAAAAAATTATAGCTATAATCCACGCCGGCTGGAGAGGTATAGCCAGAAACATAGTTCCATCGGTTTTAGACGCTATGATGAAGCTTGGCTCAAGCAGTCATAACATTCATATCGCAATAGGGCCGGGAATCTGCCAAGCCCATTTTGAATTTGATGAGAAGGATATGAAGCAACACTTTGGAAAATATGATGACGGTAAACATGTTATTAGGGCAGGTGATTTCAAAGTTCATATTGACCTAGAGGGAATTATTCTAGACCAATTACTGGAAAGCAAGGTGAAAGAAGATAATATTGAAGTTATAGGCGAATGCACTTTTTGCAGTTACAAAAAGTATTTTTCCGCCCGGAGGGACAAAAGTCCCGAAAGCATGATTGCTATCATTGGAATGAGAGAGAATTTTCGGAAGGGGGAAGTTTTAGCCGGCAAATTCTGCCAACCAGCTTACGCTTGAAAAAACTAGGTCCTTCTTTGTTAACAGCAGAGAAGGACTTTTTGTTTGACTAAAGGGAAAATAAAGGGTAGTATTAAGGAAGATAAGCGATAATAAAAAGGAAAACCAAATATGAAAAATGTTGTGACCATAGACAAAATCATCTCTCTTTGCAAGCGTAGAGGTTTCGTATTTCCCGGATCAGAAATCTACGGCGGGCTGGCCAACAGCTGGGATTATGGCTCCTACGGAGTGGAACTACTCAACAATATCCGCAATCACTGGTGGGATTTCTTTGTCAGCCGCCGGCCGGATATGGTGGGAATTGAATCGACGGTGATTATGAACCCGAAAGTATGGGAAGCTAGTGGACACCTAATCCAATTTCATGATTTGATGGTCGAGGATAAAGTAACCCACGAAAGGCACCGCGCTGATCATCTTCTTGAAGAGCACGGCGTAAAAGTAGAAGGAATGAAGCCGGAACAAATGTGGGACGCGATTAAAAAAGATAAAATTAAAAGTCCTTCCGGCAATGAGCTTGCCGAACCCAAGCAATTTAATTTAATGTTTAGAACTTTCATTGGCCCGACAGAGGATAATTCAGCGCTAACTTATCTCAGGCCGGAGACCGCGCAAGGAATGTTTGTTGATTTTCAACAAGTGCTTCAAACAACGCGGAAAAAAATACCTTTCGGAATCGCTCAAATGGGAAAATGCTTTCGCAATGAAATCACCACTGGCCAATTTCTTTTTCGCCTGCGAGAGTTTAACTTAATGGAATTTGAATATTTCATTCATCCCGAAAAATGGGAAAAGTTGTTTGATATGTGGGTAACGGAAATTAAAAAATACCATAAAGAGCTGGGATTTAAAGAAAAAGATGTGATCTGGCATGAAATTCCGGATGGAGAACGGGCCCACTATTCAAAGAGGACAATTGATATTGAATATAAATTTCCCTTCGGCACCAAAGAACTCCACGCCATTGCCTATCGGACCGATTATGATCTTCGTGCTCACGAGAAAGCCAGCGGAAAAGATATGAGTTATGTTGATTCTGAAACCGGCGAAAAGTTTATTCCCCATGTTATTGAGCCGACATTCGGAGCCGATCGGACATTATTGGCGGTTTTATGTTCCGCTTACCAGGAAGAACAAGCTCCAACGGCTGCTGGCGGGAAGGAAATAAGGATCGTGCTAAAAATTCCCAAACATCTCGCTCCCATTAAGGTGGCCGTTCTTCCTCTTTCTAAAAAAGAAGAATTGTGCCAGAAAGCCCGCGAGGTGTGGGATATCGTCCGGCCTCATTTTCGCAGTGAATATGACGAAACCCAGTCCATCGGCCGGCGCTACCGTCGCCAGGATGAAATTGGGACCCCTTATTGCGTGACGATTGACTTCGAAACCTTGAATGACAATGCAGTTACTATAAGAGACAGGGACACAATGAAGCAGGATAGGGTAAAAATCGAAAAATTGCAAGATTATTTAGATAGCAAGTTAAATAAAAATAGGCAATAAACAACCAATTTAAACCTATGAATATCCGACAAATCTACGAACTAGCTATCGATCTGGGAATCAAAAGCGACTTCCGCCCGAAAGAAAGAATAAACAAACAATTAAAGCGCATTAAGGAAAAGTATAAAAAACTCTCTAAAGATGAGAAGACGCTTTTTGATGTTGAAAAACTTACCAGCCCTTACATCGACTCCCGTATTCATTTTGACAACGGCGCAAAAAACATCCGCCGAGTGATGGCCGGAATTGACATTGATAGCGCGGAAATTTTAGCGGCTCGTTATCTTTCCGATAAAGATCCAAAAAAGCCGATAGATCTTATTATTGCTCATCATCCAATAGGAAAGGGACTGGCGGACTTAAGCGAAGTGATGCATCTTCAAGCGGACGTTTTAGCGGGATACGGCGTGCCGATCAATATTGCGGAAAGCGTTCTCAAAACAAAGATCAGTGAAGTAAGCCGAAGCGTTAATCCGATAAACCACTTCAAAGCGGTTGATACGGCACGGCTTCTAGGGATAAGCTTGATGAATGTTCACACACCGGCGGACAATCTTGTCGCCCATTTTGTGGAAAAGAAGATAAGAAAAGATAAGCCGGAATATGTCGGGGATGTTTTGAAATCCCTCCTGGAAATTTCCGAATACAAAGAAGCGGCCAAAAGAGGGTTCGGACCAGTGCTTTTTACCGGATCGGAAGACAACCGGGTGGGGAAAATAGTTATTACTGAAATAACCGGCGGAACGGAAGGCAGTCCGAAAATATATGAAAAAATGTCCCAAGCCGGAATTGGAACGGTGATTTCTATGCACCAAAGCGAAGAGCATCGCAAGGAAGCCGAAAAAGCGCACATTAATGTCGTTATTGCCGGGCATATTTCTTCGGACTCCATTGGAATGAACTTGCTTTTAGATGAATTGGAGAAAAGAGGAATAGAAATTATGCCGTGTTCAGGTTTAATCCGTATTAGTAGGGTAAAATCAAAAATTAAAATGAAAAATGACAAATCAAAATTCAAAAAGAATAAAATAATGTTAAAATTATCATTTTAATATTTGCATTATGTTTTTATAAAGGATTAGTATGGAAAATCGGTATAAAAAAACAGTTTTATCAAATGGGTTGCGTATTTTAACCGTTCCTATGAAAAACACCCAAACAGTGACAGTAGTGGTGATGGTTAGTGTCGGTTCGCGCTACGAATCCGAAAAAGAAGCAGGACTTTCGCACTTCATTGAGCATATGTTTTTCAAGGGAACACAAAAAAGGCCGACTTTCTTGGATATTTCATCCACTTTGGATTCCATCGGAGGAGAATTCAATGCTTTTACCGGAAAAGAAATAACAGGATACTACGTAAAAGTTGATTACAAACATGCGGAATTAGCTCTTGATGTTGTTTCGGATATTTTTCTTGATTCTAAAATTGACGCAGCGGAAATTGAAAAAGAAAAAGGAACGATTATCCAGGAAATAAATATGTATGAGGACTCACCAATGAATAATATTGGAAATATTTTTGAAAGACTACTCTATCAAGGCAGTTCGCTGGGCCGAGACACGATTGGAAATAAAAAGACGGTGAACGCTTTCAAGAGGCGTGATTTTATCCGTTACATGAATAAATCATATATAGCAAGTGATTCCGTTGTTTGCGTTGCTGGTAATTTTGATGAAAAAAAATTGTATCCAAAAATAGAAAAGTATTTTTTTATGATGAAAAAAGGAAAAAAGCCCAGGCTTGATAAAATCAGGGAAAAACAAGTAAAGCCGCAGATTAAGATTCATTTCAAGAAAACTGATCAGACGCATTTAGTTATTGGTAATCGGGCCTATCACCAAAACCACAAAGATAGATTTGCCCTTGGCCTGCTTTCTGTAATTTTAGGGGGATCAATGAGCAGCCGATTATTTTCTGAAGTCCGGGAAAAAAGAGGCCTGGCATATTATGTTCGAACAGAAACAGAAGCGCATAAAGACTGTGGCTATATCGCTACCCAAGCCGGAGTGGAACATAAAAATCTTGAAAATACCATCGATGTAATCCTTGCTGAATGCAAAAAAATATCCAAACAAAAAGTCAGTTTTCAAGAACTGAAGAAAGCCAAGGACTATATAAAAGGCAAAAGCGTCATGAATTTCGAGTCCTCTGATGAAGTGGCAATGTTTCATATTAACCAGGAAGTACACAAGCGAAAAATAATGACCCTCCCGGAAATTTTTAAAAAAATTGATAAAGTAACTGAAGCTGATGTGCTTAAAGTAGCAAAAGACATTTTCACTAACAGCAAGCTTGATTTAGCTGTGATCGGGCCGCACAAGGACGAAAAGAAATTGCAAAAATTGCTAACGCTATCATAAAAATTAAAAATACAAAACTATATGGTCGACAAACGCACTATTGATGTCTCCACTGGAATAATTTTTCGGACCATTGTGATTTTGCTGGGAATCTGGCTTCTTTATTTGGTTCGTGGCGTTATTGCTATTTTCTTTATTGCGCTGATTTTCGCGGCGGCGATAGACCCGCTGGTGGTCTGGATGAGACGCAAAGGAATTCCACGGACGTTTGCTGTGCTCTTCATCTATCTTCTCCTGTTTTTTATAATCGGAATGCTGGTTTCCTTTTTAGTTCCTCCTCTGGTAAGCCAGTTTAAAAGCTTTACTCAAGAGATGCCAATGTATATGGAACAATTAACCAAAGCATTTGGCGGAATAGAAAATTATTTTCAATCCTACAGCATCACTTTTAGCGGACAGGATTTTGCAAAGGATTTAGGCAGCAAAATTATTCAGTCATCAGGCGAGATCTTTTCTACTACAGTCAGTGTGTTCACGAGCATAATCGCGGCCATCGCCATTTTGTCCATGACGTTTTATCTTTCAGTAAAAGAGGAAGGAATGAAAAAATTTCTGGCCCTTGTTACTCCTCCTGACCATCAAGATTACGTGGTGTCGCTGGCGGAAAGAATAAAAGACAAAATCGGAAAGTGGCTGCAGGGGCAGTTATTTCTAATGCTAGTAATTTTTGTCCTCGATTTTGTCGCCTTGTATTTTTTGGGAGTTCCCTACGCTTTAATTCTTGCCATTCTTGGTGGTGTGCTTGAAATTATTCCATATTTGGGTCCCATAATCTCCGCTATTCCCGGCGTAATTTTGGGTTTTCTTATTTCTCCTTTGACGGGACTGCTTATTTTGACGGCTTACATTGTCATTCAGCAGTTTGAAAACCATGTGATCGTTCCTCAAGTGATGAAAAAGGCAGTGGGATTAAATCCGGTGGCAGTTATTCTGGCTCTCTTAATCGGAGCTAAGTTGGGCGGAGTGCCCGGCGCGATTTTGGCTATTCCTTTAACCGCGGCTCTTAGTGTGTTTGTAGGGGATCTGGTCAAAAAAGATAAAACGGACCCTGTAGCCAGTATGGTAGAAAACTAAAAACAAACCCCTGTCTTAGTAGGTTTGTTTTTAATATAATTTCTATACCTTCTGTTGCGGCAGGTGATGAAAGCCACGTCTGATTGAAAAAATTGCAGAACTTTTTACCACTTTAGCGCTGGATTTCTTTCCTGCGTACGTCGGAAGCTCCAAACAGCGTGACGATCTCTTTAAACATTTTTCTGGTTAATTCCGTGTTATCGTTTTGGTAATTGCAGGTGTAGACATCCATATTAACCACACCTATCTCCGGCCAGGTATGCATGGAAACATGAGATTCCGAAAGAGCCACAATTCCGGTAAATGAGTTATTATCAAAACGATAATAATAACTCCCCAGCTCCGTGAGATTATTCTTTCTGATAATCTCAGAAACTTTCTTTTTAATCTCTTCCATGTCAAGATTAAAAAGATAATCTGGATCGCAACCTCGGAGGTCTCCGATAATATGCGTCCCAATGGGATTAGCCATCTCTTAATTTTCCGAAGGCAGGTTGCAGAATAATTTCTCATTACCTTCGGGTTAAGGATAATTTGAATAGTATACAAGGGATTATATCAAAGTTTTAAAATATCGTAAATAGTTTTTTCTATGTTGTCAAGACCTGCCAAAGACATTATCGCGACACTGGCTTACTACGACGGGCTGGATTATCCACTCACCCTTTTTGAAATTTGGAAGTATCTGATGTGGGCTGACCAAACAGCTGATCATTCCAGCCTGGATAATACGACTCTAGCTATAATAACTGAAGCGCTGAAGGATCCGGAATTGAAAAAGCACATAGAAGAGTCCGGGGGATTTTACTTCCTGCGAGGGAGAAAAGAACTGGTAGAAAAAAGAATTGCCGCAAGCAAAATAGCCAATGAAAAAACAAAACGGCTGCGCCGAGTGGTTAGCATCCTTCGCTTTGTTCCCTATGTCCGAATGATCGGCGTTACAGGGAAACTGGCTATGAAGATGGCGAATCAAAAAAGCGACTGGGATCTGCTCGTAGTTCTCAAGAAAGGAAAAATCTGGACAGGAAGAACTTTGGTAACCGGCATTACTCATCTTATGGGAAAGAGAAGACATGGAGCATTTGTTACTGACCGGGTGTGTTTAAACTATTTCATTACTGATCAATCCCTAAAACTGTCCACCAGGGATCTTTTCTCCGCCAGCGAATATTTTTTTCTTTTTCCTTTGTTTGATGCCGGGGTTTTTAAAAGTTTTCAACTAAAGAATGCCTGGATAAGAAAATATAAACCCAACTACACTGTTTCCGAGGAAGGAAACTTAAAAATTATTCCTGATACTGGGGTTTCTCGCGGCATCCGTACTTTGGGAGAAAAAGTACTTTCAAGTGATATTTTGGAGCGATGGCTTAAAAAGTGGCAAAAGAAAAAAATTATGGAGAATCCCAAGACGCGCCAAAAAGGAAGTTTTATCCAGGCCTCTGATGAGGCGCTCATTTTTCTGCCAGAGCCGCAAGGACCGGAACTGTTTGAAAAGTTTAGGAATAGAATGACGTGGTTGGGAATAGAATAATTGATAAAACATGATTGTCACCTAGCCGAGTTAAGCTGGGATTTTTTGTTGGCAACACTTTAGTGCGGCCGCGGGAAAACGTTACTGACATTTTTATTGATCAAAGCCATTGGTTACAGTATAATAACCCTGTATGAAGGAAAAGGTGGAAAATATCATAAAAGAAGCTATTCTGAACTTGCAAAGAGAAAGCAAATTTCTTGATTTTAATATGTCGGAGATTGAAGTAAATTATCCCAAAGAAGAAAAGTTCGGCGATTATAGCACTAATGCGGCAATGGTTTTGGCAAAAAAATTAATGAAAAACCCGATAGAAATAGCTGAAGAAATCAAAAATCAAATACCTGCCTCGCCGGCAGGCGGGTCAAAAATCAAAAATAATAGTTTTGATAAAATTAAGATTGCAAAGCCAGGGTATATTAATTTTTACCTCTCGGAAAAATATTTACAGGAAAAAGTTGCCGAAATTAATGAGCAAAAAGAAAACTTCGGAAATAGTGAAATTGGCAGGGGGATAAAAATAAATAATGAATTTATTTCTGCCAATCCGACTGGGCCGCTACATCTTGGAAACGGACGCGGGGGATTTTATGGCGATTTAATTGGCAGAGTTTGCAAGAAAGCTGGATTTGGAGTTGTGAATGAATATTACAAAAATGATGCCGGCGAACAGGCATTGAAATTCGCTCACAGTTTTCATAAAGATGATCAGGCTGTTTATATCGGAGAGTATATTGATGAATTACGCAATAAACACAAAGAAATTCTCGATAAATCCATTCAAATGTCTGTGGCTCCATCAGCAGCAGCGGTCATGGATGATTACATAAATCCTGCTATCGAGAAAATGCAAATAGAATTTGATGTGTTTATATCCGAGAAGTCCTTATATGACGATGGTTTTGTGGATCGTGCCATTGAAATGTTGAAAAACAAAAAATTAACCTACAAAAAAGATAATGCTTTATGGCTGAAAACGACAGAATTTGGCGATGATAAAGATAGAGTTCTAGTGAAAAGCAATGGGGAAAAAACATATTTTGCTTCTGACTGCGGATACATTTTAAATAAAATCGAAAGAGGATTCCATAAAATTATTGAAATTTGGGGAGCGGATCATCATGGATACATGAGACGTTTTGAATCAGCGGCCAGAGCACTCGGATTTACTGGAGAATTAAAATTCATTATCGCTCAGCTTGTAAGATTGGTTAAGGACGGCAAAGAGGTAAAGATGAGCAAACGCGCGGGTAATGTGGTCTATATTGACGAGCTTATCGATAAAGTCGGGCATGATGTGGCAAGATTTTTCTTTCTACTGTATTCTCCGGACACGCATATGAATTTTGACTTGGGACTGGCTGAAGAACGTTCAGAAAAAAATCCTGTCTTTTACGTACAATATGCACATGCCAGAATTTGCAGTATATTAAGAAAATCCGAAATCCTAAATCTGAAATCCGAAAATTTACATTTACTAACTTACGAAAAAGAATTAAGCTTGATTAAAGAACTGAATAAATTCCCTGAACTAATTGAAGAAATATCTCAAACTTATGAAGTCCATAAATTGCCTCATTACGCGATAAAAATAGCTGACAAATTTCATGATTTTTACGAATCCTGCCGGGTTATTGACGAAAAAAATTCAGGACTTTCAGGGGCTCGACTAAATCTGGTAAATGCTGTTAGAATAATATTAGCAGAAACGTTGCGGCTGATGGGGATAAGCGCGCCCAATAAAATGTGATTATTTATTATTTTATTAACGAGTTAACGTGTTAAAGAGTTAAAATTTCCAACCCGTTAACTTGTGAACTCGTTAACTGGTCAATAATGCAATTATGCGTATCGGTATTGACGCCCGGACAATTTTAAATCCAGAGAAAGGCGAAGCGATCGGAGTAGGACATTACACCTACCAGCTCATTCGCCATTTGCTTGACATTGACAAAGAAAACGAGTACGTCCTGTTTTTTGATTTTCGGGTTCGCGAAAAGGACGTGAAAAAATTCACCCGGCCGAATACTAAAGTAAAATTTTATCCTTTCTCGGATTACAAAAAATATCTCCCCGGTGCCTATAGCGAGATTTTGGGAACAGCGACACTGCAAAAAGAAAAACTGGATATTCTTCACTCTACCTCTCCTTTGAGTCGCATTCCAATCAGCTACCGGGGAAAATGCGTGGTTACTTTTCATGATCTGGCGCTCTATCGGATTCCTCAATGTTTTCCCAAAGTTAAACGCACTCGGGATAAGGCAGTGTATTCCCTGATGGCAAAGAAGGCAGACAAGGTTATCGCGGTATCTGAATCAACAAAAAATGACCTAAACACTTTTCTTGGTATTCCTCCCGGAAAAGTTAAAGTCATTTACAGCGGTTTGGACAAGAGGTTTTTTGAAACTCCCTCCATTGATACTCAGAAAGTTTTGGGCAAATACGGCATTACTAAAAAGTACATTCTTTTTTTAGGAACGCTCGAGCCGGCAAAGAATATCAGCCGACTGCTGGAGGCCTTTGCGCTCTACAAGGAAAAGTATAAAAAACTGAACAAGAAATTTGATTATCAGCTGGTTTTAGCAGGGAAGCGAGGGTGGTTGTCTCAAGAATATTCCCAAATTGCTAAGGATTTGGGAATTAACCGAGACGTGGTCTTTACCGGTTATATTATCGGCGATGAGCTTGTTCCGCTTTTCAAAAATTCCCAGTTTTTCATTATGCCCTCTCTCTACGAGGGCTTCGGGATGACGGTACTGGAAGCGTTTGCTACCGGAACACCGGCGATTATCTCGCGCGTTTCTTCGCTTCCGGAAATTGCAGAAGACGCCGCTTATTTTGTAAATCCCATTGATAAAGAGGAAATCGCCGATGTAATGATTAAATTTGCGACTGATGAAAATTTGCGTAATGTATATAGGCAGAAAGGATTGGAACAGGTGAAGAAATTTGATTGGGAAAAAACAGCACAGGAAACGCTGGAAGTTTATAAATCAATTTAAATCCAAATTTCAAAGCTCAAATGTCAAATCAAATCCAAAATCCAATGTTTAAATTTTTGGATTTTGCGCTTTGAACTTGATTTGATATTTGAATTTTGGCATTTGGGTTTTTAAATTTATGTTTAAAAAAGTCGATCCAAAACAGAGTTTGCCCAAAATGGAAGAAGAAATTTTGAAGTTTTGGGAGGACAATAAAATTTTTGAGAAGTCGGTGGAGATTCGAAAAAATAACCCCGCCTACGTTTTTTATGACGGGCCGCCTTTTGCTACGGGAATGCCTCACTATGGACATATCCTGACCGGTGTTATAAAGGATGCCATTCCTCGTTACTGGACGATGAGAGGACGATACGTTGAGCGAAAGTGGGGATGGGATTGTCATGGCTTGCCCATAGAAAATATTGTGGAAAAGAGCTTGGGTATCAAGAGAAAGAAAGACATTAAAAAGATAGGCATAGACAAGTTTAATGAAACCTGCCGTTCCAAAGTTTCCAAGTACGTTGAGGATTGGAAATCAGTGATAAAACGGTTGGGAAGATGGGCGGACATGGAAAATAGTTACAAAACCATGGACTTGAGTTTCATGGAGTCCGTGTGGTGGGTTTTCAAGGAACTTTGGAACAAAGGATTAATCTATGAGGGTTACCGCTCGATGTATATCTGCACGCGTTGTGAGACCACTCTTTCCCAGCAGGACGTTGCGGATGGATATAAAGATATAAAAGACCTTGCGGTCACGGTTAAGTTTAAATTAGAAAACGAGCCGGATACATATTTACTCGTCTGGACAACTACACCTTGGACGCTTATTGGAAACACAGCGGTGGTGGTTGGAGAAAAAATTGCTTATGTGAAAGTAAAATTGAAATGTCATTCCGGACTTCCTACCCGTCCGGCAGGCGGGGATCCGGAATCTAATAAGATCCTGAAACACCTGCCCGCATCGCTATGCGAAGCATTGCAGGCGGGAGTTCAGGATGACAATTATTATATCTTGGCTAAAGAAAGAATAAAGGAAGTTCTAAAAGATAAAGAATTTGAAGTGATTAACGAATTTAAAGGCAGAGATTTAATTGGCAAAGAATATAAACCACTTTTTGACTATTATATTAATAAAGGTTTAGATAATGAAGAAAATGGGTGGAAAGTTTACCCGGCTGACTTTTTGAATACTGAAGAGGGAACGGGAATAGTGCATATAGCACCAGCTTTTGGAGAAGACGACCTGGATTTAAGCTATAAGCATAATTTGCCCTTTATTCAGCATGTTGGCATGGATGGATTGATCAAAAAAGAAGCCGTTGATTTTGCCGGAATGAGCGTGAAACCAATGGAGAATCATCAAAAAACCGATATTGAGGTCATTAAATTTCTGGAAAAAAACAATTGTCTTTTTTCCAAGGAGGAATATTTGCATAGTTATCCCCATTGCTGGAGATGTGAAACTCCTCTTATTAACTATGCTACTTCCTCTTGGTTTGTGAATGTCACAAAGATTAAAGGAAAGGCATTGGAGCTGGCCAAGGATATTAACTGGGTGCCAAGTCATATAAAGGAAGGAAGATTCGGCAATTGGCTGGAAGGAGCGCGTGACTGGTCGATTAGTCGGCAGAGATTTTGGGCCTCGGTTATTCCTATCTGGAAGTGCAACGGTCAAACCGAAATCAAAAATCAAAAATCAAAAATCAAAGGTGAGTGCGAAAATATAAAAGTTATAGGGTCAGTGAAAGAATTAGAAAAACTTAGCGGACAAAAAGTTACAGATTTGCATAAACACATTATCGACAAAATTATATTTAAATGCGAAAAGTGTGGTGGAATAATGAAAAGAATTCCTGATGTTCTGGATACCTGGTTTGATTCAGGATCAATGCCTTATGCTCAAGTACACTATCCTTTTGAAAACAAGGAAAAATTCGAAGCCAATTTTCCAGCTGAATTTATTGGCGAAGGCATAGATCAAACGCGTGCCTGGTTTTATTATCTTCATATTATTTCCACTGCGATAAAAGAAAAACCAGCTTATAAGAATGTTGTCGTAAACGGCATAGTTTTGGATGAGCAAGGAAAAAAAATGTCAAAGCGCCTTCAAAATTATCCTGATCCAGCTGAAATTTTTCGAAAATACGGCGCTGACATTCTTCGATTTTATCTTTTGTCTTCTCCGGTAATGGCAGCCGAGGATCTTAGCCTCAAAGAGACAGAAATGACGGAATTTTATCGCGGAATGTTTAGAATGCTCTGGAATTCTTATTATTTCTTTGTAATGTACGCCAATGTTGATAAATTTAAACCAACAGCACGCAGTCAACAGCCAACAACTAACCTGCTGGACAAATGGATAATTTCGGAATTAAACGTTCTTATTCGCGAAGTGAACGAGAATATGGAAAAGTATGAACTTAATCGGACCGCTCGGCTCTTTCCAAAATTCGTCGACAATCTTTCCAACTGGTACATCCGCCGCAGCCGAAGAAGATTTTGGAAACCTGCCCGCATCGCTACACGAAGCGTTGCAGGCGGGTCGGAAAGCGATGAGGATAAAAAACTGGCTTATGAAACATTGCATTATGTATTGGTAACGCTTGCGAAACTAATGGCGCCATTTACGCCGTTTATCGCGGAGGAAATTTACAAGAATTTAACCGGTGAAGAGTCAGTGCATCTGGCTGATTTTCCAATAGCGGATGAGAAATTGATTGATAAGAAGTTAAATAGAAATATGAACGACTTACGAGAAATAATTAGTTTGGGATTACAGGAACGTGCAAGGCATGGTAAAAAAGTGCGTCAACCATTAGCAAAAGTTATTCTCGGACAAAAATTTAAAGGGGTTTTTGATGAACTTATAAATAAACTGGAGTGGAGTCAAATTTTGACAGAAGAGCTCAACGTTAAAGGAGCTGAATTAGGAACGGCGGTAGAAACACTAGCACTTGATACTAGAATTACTAAAGATCTCAAACTTGAAGGCCAAGCCCGCGAAATTATCCGCCATATTCAAGAGATGAGAAAAGAAGCGGGTTATGAAGTTGACAATCATATTAAAGTGGGCTATATTGGGGCATCGGAGGTCTTTGAAAAATTTGGCGAAATGATTGGCAAAGAAGTGCTGGCGGACGAATTAAAATCAGAAAAATTAGAAAAGTTTGATCTCGAAAAAGAGTTTGA
>JAPLXC010000004.1 GCA_026396275.1 Candidatus Moraniibacteriota bacterium
GCCCGCGAAATTATCCGCCATATTCAAGAGATGAGAAAAGAAGCCAGCTATGAAGTTGACAATCGGATAAAAGTGAGCTATAGTGGAGCATCTGAAGTTTTTGAGAAATTTGGTTCAATGATTGTTAAAGAAGTGCTGGCGGATGAATTAAAATCGGAAGAATTAGAAAGTTTTGACTTAGAAAAAGAATTTAATATTGAAGGCGTAAAGATTAAGATTCAAATAAAAAAATAAAGGAGGAAAGTACCTTGGAAGAACTTAAAGAAACACTAACTAAACTGCGAGGCATAATCGCTATTTCTCTTGCAGCAGGTTTCCTAATTACCTTGATAATGATTTTGATATCGGTACACTGGATTACTTATGGTGTTCTTTTTATAACATCAACCATCACAGCTCTGGCAATAGCAATAGTTGCAAAAGCTCTTATTGATGGACGAGAAAGAAAGGAGAGTAAAAAATGAAATTAAAGATAGTTATTTCCTCGATTCTGTTTCCCGTTGTATTCACAATGTGGGTGGTAACAGTGATTTTTACCGATTTTAAAAACACTTCTCTTGGATCACTGGATACTAAGTGAGTATCAATGATAAAAAGAAAGGCCTTGTGAAACAGCACAAGGCCTTTTAATATTGCAAACTTTAATAATCTAACCATTTGCCATATAATTGATTACATGGAGTACAGATATACTGCTATTGTCATAGGGAAAAGAAACATCGGCGAAGCTGATCGAATTTACACGATTTATACCAGAGAAGCCGGGAAAATCCAGGCGAAAGCGGTGGGAATAAGGAAACAAAACGCGAAACTGGCGGGAGCGCTGGAAAATTTTACTTTGGCTAGCATTGCTGTGGTCAAAAAGCAAGGAATGGGGAAAATAACCACTTCGATAGTAGAAAATAACTTTCCTCATTTAAGAAATGATTTAGAGGCATTGGCGGCTGCCTGGAAAAGCGCAAAAATTATTGATCGCCTTGTCGGACTGGAAGCAAAAGATCCGGTTTTATTCTCCTTACTGCGTGAGTATCTGGAAGCACTTGATGAAATAGTCCGAACCAGCAAAGAAAAGGAATCTTTGGAAAATCAGGAAAAAATCGAACTAGTAACACTGGGATTTACTTTTAAACTGCTGGAAGCACTGGGCTACAAGGCAGAAGTGAATAATTGTGTGGAGTGCGGCAGGGTGGTCTCACTCGGCGGCAATTATTTGGATGTTGAAAAAGGAGGAATTATTTGCAAGCACTGCCGTGGCGGAAGGCAGAACGCTATAGGTACCGGGGACAATACTGTGAAGCTCATCCGGATTTTTTCCCGCAATAAAATTTCCTCTCTTCAAAAACTACGAGTTCAAAGAAAAGAAATTGATGAACTAAATGCGATTTCCCAGAAGTTTCTTGAGTGGGTCGTAAAGTAGCTTTTTACGATGCTCTTTTTGTGTTATAATTTACATACTAAAACTAAAGCGAATATGAATTATGTCCTTGGGAGATCTAAATAAGGAACTCTATAATCCCAATTCAGATGCGGGAGAAAAAACTCATAAAAAGAGCCGATTTGACCCGGAACTTTCACCCCAGAACGATAGCCAGGAATTTCAGAAAAAGGAGATGTGGATAAAAGGAAAAAAAGGACTAACTCCCGATCAGAAAAAAATAATTAAGCGAGGATTATGGGCAGTCGGCAGTATAGTTCTTTTGGGTCTTCTCACCCTGGCTGTTTACGAAATCAGGAGGTCGGCTTTCAATGAGGAGAAAACGACCATAGGCCTAGAGGGGCCGACAGTTATTGACAGCACTCAGCCTGCTCAGTACATCATCCGTTATAAAAATGGTAATCGCGTTGATCTTAAAGATGCAGTGATCCGTTTGAACTACCAGGAAAATTTCCAGCCGGAGGAAGCGGCAAACCTGAAAACCATAAACGCCAGCAATAGCCAGATCTACATTGGCACTATTAAGGCCCATTTCGAAGGTACAATTGAACTAAAAGGGAAGTTTTACGCTCCCCAGGACTATATTGTTTATCTCCGGGCTACTCTTAGCTATACTCCTTCAAATTTCAACAGCACTTTCGAAGCCCAAAACCAGCTGGGTGTCAGTGTGCAGACATCTCCTATTTTTTTGGAAATCGCCGCTCCCTTGGAAGCAGCTAGCGGAAATAGGGTGGAATATGTCATTGATTACAAAAATCTCGGCACTCGGAATTTTTCCGATGTGCGGATTAAAGCCGAATACCCGGAAGGATTTCTGTTTTCTTCCGCGGAGCCGCAGCTGTCGGAGGGAAATAACTTCTGGTACATTGGAAAACTTGACCCCCAACAGGGGGGGAAAATAAAAATCCAGGGAACGTTACAAGGCGCGCGAAGCGAAGAGAAAAAAATAAATGTTTTCGCGGGTTCATTGAGCAGCAGCGGGCAGTTTCTTATTTACACTCAAAGTGACAAAACCACTAAAATAATCGTTTCACCTTTAAGTATAACGCAGTCAGTTAACAATCAGCGAAGTCCTTCAGTGAACGTGGGCGAAGAGCTTTACTACGTGCTAAAGTACCAAAATGAAGGCGAGATTGGACTACGGGACGTGATTATAACCCTGGAAATCAAAAGTTTAGCGCTTAATTTTTCCAAACTTAAATTAGGAAATGGATTTTACGACCGGACTCACCAGACAATTACCTGGAAGGCCCCGGATTTTCCTCAACTGACTAATCTGGGTCCGGGAGAAGGAGGGGAAATCAGGTTTTCCGTTCCGGTAACGAGTCAGATTCCCGTGGACAACGAAAACGACAAAAATTTTACCGTCACATCAACCGCTAAAATCGACAGCCCTGACATTCCGACTCCTCTTGGATCGAATAAGATTATCGATAGCGATACGCTTGAATTTAAATTAAACTCCAAAGTTATCCTGGAAACCCTTGGATATTACGCTGATCCCAACATTCCTAACTCCGGACCGGTTCCCCCGCAAGTGGGGAAAGAGACAACTTATACTATTCACTGGAAGATTACTAACGTCAATAACGATATTGCTGATACAAGGGTCGTATCTTCGCTTTCCACCGGCGTGAAGTGGACCGGAAAGATATATCCAGAAAGTGAAAATATCGCCTTTAATGAGCGCACTAATCAAATAATTTGGGAAGTAGGAAAACTTAAAAACGGTATTGGAATTTTAAACCCCAAACGGGAAATAAGTTTTCAGGTAAGCATTATCCCCCAAATAAACCAGGCAGGACAGGAAGCGCTTCTACTTACTCCCTCGATTCTAACAGCCAAAGACCTCTTTACTGGGGAAGAATTACGAGCTGAAACGCCAAAGAAGAACACGCTGTTACCAGAGGACGTTAGCATTGGCGGGAATTATAAGGTGGAAAATCCCGGTAATGAACCCGGCTGAAAAATGGATAAAGCATAAATGCTCAAAATAATTTCCCATAAAAACGGGAGAAGAATAGGAAAACTGGAGACGAAAAGCGGAGCAATAAATACTCCGTTTTTTATGCCGGATGCGACGAGAGGATTTGCGAAGTCTCTTGGTAAAGAGGATTTGGAAAAAATCGGCGTTGGGCCGATGGTGGTAAACACTTATCATCTTTATCTTCAACCGGGAATTGACCTAATTAAAAAAGCCGGCGGGATAAATAAATTTATGAACTGGGAGGCACCGCTTCTCTCTGACAGTGGAGGCTATCAGATCTTTTCACTCATTCACAAAAATCCGGAAATGGGAAAAATCACGGACGACAAAGTGATTTTCAAATCGCCGCTTGACGGAAAAGAACATGAATTCACTCCGGAGGAGGCGATTCAAATCCAATTTGACTTAGGTGTTGATATGATGGTGGTGCTGGATGACTGCCCGCCGAATAGTTATCCCAAAGAGAAAATAGAAGAAGCCGTGAAGCGGACAATAGGGTGGGCGAAAAGATGCAAAGAAGAATATAACAGACAATTAAGAGTGAGAAATGAGAAGTTGAAAAGAAGGCCGTTAATATTTGGGGTAATTCAAGGCGGGACATATAAGGATTTGCGGAAATATTGCGCTGAAGAGTTAATTGAAATTGGATTTGATGGACTGGGTTTCGGCGCGCGGCACCATGATGAAAAAGGAAATTTAATGGAAGAATTACTTAAATTTACCGCCAATTTAATACCAGAAAATTATTTGCGTTTTGCTTTGGGAGTTGGAACGCCGGAAGATATTGTACAATGTGCGGTAATGGGATGGGACATATTTGATTGTGTGATTCCCACCCGTGAAGGCCGTCATGGCAAATTGTTTATTTGGAAAAGTGACCCAAATGACGCGAATTTTCATCCGAATGGCCCGAATGGATTTTATGAAACCGTAAACATTAATAATGAAAAGTTTAAAACAGATCTTTCGCCAGTAGATGAACATTGCGATTGTGAACTTTGCCAAAATTACAGCCGGGCATATCTAAGTCATTTGTTCAAAGCGGGCGACCCATTAGCAATGCGCCTGGCGACAATTCACAATTTGCGGTTTTATCTGCGGCTTATGAAACAGTTACAGTCTTGATTTTAGAAACCGTTAAACAGCGGTATTTTGCAAAAATGCTTCCAGTTGTTAAAATTGATGTAATAAGCAAAAAGAGAAATGGTAAACCCAGTCATCACAATAGAAAATCTTCGCGTTATCTACAACCAGGGAAAATCCAACGAAACCCGTTCTCTGGACGGAGTCAATCTTAAAATATTTCCCCGGGAGTACATTATCGTTCACGGTCCTTCTGGTTGTGGCAAATCAACCCTTCTTTATTCTATCGCCGGATTGCAAGCACCGACCTATGGAGAAGTGACAATTGAAGACAAAAAACTTTCTCAAATGAAAGAGCGGGAAAAAGTGGAACTTCATCAGGTGGGAGTGGGAATGATTTTTCAGGCCTTCTATTTAATTTCCTCATTGAGTGTGATTGATAATGTTTGCCTCCCCCGGGTTTTTCGCGGTGAAGATCCGGAAAAAAGAAAAAGTGATGCCTTGGTGCTTCTGCGCCGGTTTGGAATTGCGGAGCAAGCCAATAAATTCCCCGGCCAGCTTTCCGGAGGGCAAAAACAGCGAGTAGCAATCGCTCGCGCTCTAATAAATAACCCCCAGATTATTTTGGCCGATGAGCCCGTGGGAAATTTAGATAGTGAGTCAGCGGAAAGTGTGCTCCAGATCCTAAAGGAACTAAATGAAGTCGACAAAAGAACGATAATTATGGTTACTCATAACTCTGAATATTTGCATTATGCTGATCGAGTGATTCACATGAAAGATGGGATCATTGTCAGCTTGGAAGTAATTGAAGAAAAAAGACCTATCTCAGTGGTGAAAGAAGAAGTAGCCATTCAACCTGAAGAAATTTCCACTGATTTAAAACTATTAATGCGAATGTTTAAAAATCTTTCTCCTCAACAAGCCGGGGTCTTGATTGTTCCTTTTAAGGCCAAACAGCTTCTTTCTCACGTGGTGTCAGAATTTACTGAAGAACAGCTGACTTCAGCGGAAAATTATTTGAAAGAGTTTCTCTTTCGCAATATCGATATCAAGGAACTGGAAAAAAGCTTGGATCTTGATTATGACGAAGGCGGAGCCGGATGGAATAAAAGAAGAGCCATTGCCTTTGCCCAGCGAGTAAGACAAATAATGAATCAGGTAGAGGCGCTCACAGCTAATCCGGAAACCGCTGCCAACACTTTTTCTGACTATCTTCTTGAACACTTTAATATTAAACTCAGCGATGATATCAAATTGCGGTTTCGCTCCTTTATTAAGTTAAGAATTGACAATAAAATAGACCGTTTCAGCTTGCAGCAGCGTTTGGATACCCCCAAGATATTAGGAGGAATAGGACTGTATAAAACAACAGCTGAGAAAGTAGTGCGGGAGATAGAAGTGGTAATGTTGCTTAAATATTCAGCTTAAACTATGAAATTTTCCGATATTTTCAAACTTTCAACCAGAATGTTCAAAGCGAGAACTTCGCGCACGCTTCTTACGATTTTAGGCATGAGTATTGGAATCGGTGCTATTTTATTCCTGGTATCGCTTGGATACGGCTTGCAGAAAACCTTACTTAATAAGATCACTACTTCCGACGCGCTGCTTACTCTGGATGTGACTGAAGCCAAATCAGCAACCGTTTTTCTTAATCGCGAGACCCTCAAAGTGATGGCAGAAATGGAAGGGGTAGGGGAAGTAAGTCCCGCTTATCAGTTGAACGCCCAGGGACGCCTTGGCGATCTTTCAGCTGATTTTTCTGCCGTAGTGGTAAAGCCGTCATTTCTAAAATTGGGGGGATATCGGGTAAGTCAGGGGCGCTTACTGAATGACGAAAGTCCTCAGGAAATTGTGGTTACTTCAACGGTCTCCCGCGTATTTGGGAAAAATGCGGATGAGATAATTGGAAAAGAAATAAAGTTTAGTTTTTTGGTGCCCGAGCAGGACAAAACAGGAGAAGTATCAAAAAATTCGCAAGTCAAGACAAAACGGGTGGAATCCGACAAAGCATACGTAGTAGCCGGCGTCATTGAAGGGGAGGATAGCATTATATATATCAATTCCAAGTCCCTTGATAATTTTTCCATTGATCATTTTAGCCAGGTTAAAGTGAAATGCAGAACGAATCAGGCGTTGGGGTTAGTTCGGGATCAGCTCATTAGCCAGGGATTTTTAGTATCGGCACTTTCCGATACGGTTGAGGAAGCAAACAAAGTGTTCAGGGCCATTCAGATTGTGCTAATGCTCTTTGGAGTTGTTGCTCTTGTAGTAAGCGCTATCGGGATGTTTAACACAATGACTATTGCTCTTTTGGAGCGGACGGAGGAAATCGGGATAATGAAGTCCATTGGCGCTTCCAATGCGGGAATATCTTTAATATTCGTTATGGAATCGGCTATTATGGGATTTTTGGGAGGAGTATGCGGTGTTTTTATCGGCTTTGTCAGCGG
The DNA here is from genome assembly GCA_026396275.1 of Candidatus Moraniibacteriota bacterium. NCBI lineage: Bacteria > Candidatus Moraniibacteriota > Candidatus Moraniibacteriota bacterium. The sequence continues at coordinate 6,962 of JAPLXC010000004.1, forward strand.
GGAGGTTTTTAATGGACTGATAAATTTTATTGCCCGGCGTTTTGGAGGAGAATCAGTGGACTTGTTCTACATTCCTTTGTGGTTCGTGCTACTTATCATTCTTTTTGCCGGTTTTGTTGGCTTTTCCACCGGGTTTATTCCGGCCAGACGGGCAAGCCACATTGATCCTCTGGAAGCTTTGAGGTATAAGTAAAGCTATGAAAATTCTTAGCGGAAAAAGAGCAGCTCTAAAAATATTAAATAATCTTGAAGTCAACATCAGGAAATTACCCGCCGCTCCCGGACTGGCAGTGCTTTTAATTGGAGACGATAAACCCTCACATTTATATGCCCGCTTAAAACAGGAAGCAGCAAAAAAAATAGGAGTTCGTTTTTATCTTGTTAAATTTAAAGAGAATGCTGCCGAGAGAAAAATTATTGAGAAAATATCAGTGCTTAACAAAAACGGAAAAATAAACGGAATTATAGTTCAGCTTCCACTGCCCTCAAAATTCAACGCACGGAGAATTATCAAAGCCATTGATCCGGAAAAAGACGTAGACGGATTTCATCCGGAAAATATGAAGCTGTTTTTGAAAAGCAAAGAAAGATTCTGGCCGGTTTTTCCGCGGGCAATTGTTAAACTGATTGAAGAAAGTCGTCTTAAACTTTTAGGAAAAAAAGCAGTGGTTTTAGCAAATTCGCAAAGTTTCGGGAAGATAATGGTGGCAGCTTTAGGGAAGAAAAAAATAAGAGCCAAATATATCTTGTTTAAAAAAGTTAAGGAGAATGTTAAGTTAATCAAAAAAGCAGACATCATTGTGGTTGCAATGGGAATTCCAAATCTCGTAAAAGGGAAAATGATTAAAGAGGGTGCAGTAGTAGTTGACGGAGGAATTACGAAAAGAGGAAAGAAGGTACTAGGAGATGTTGATCGAGAGTCCGTAAAATACGTGGCTTCCTATCTTTCCCCGGTTCCCGGAGGAGTTGGGCCAGTAACGGTAGCCTGCCTTTTTTGGAATGTTTACTTAGCCACTAAAGAACAACTCAAGGATTAAGAGATTAAGTAAAAAACTGATTGTTCCAGATAACTACGATCGCTGCCAAGTAGAATAATTGTTTTTGGCAAAGTCGGCTTTATAAAATCTTCCTTTTGACGGAGGGTTTTTTTGTTGATAAACTTAATAGTATGGAAAAATACAACTCGCGGAAAATAGAGAAAAAGTGGCAGAAGAAATGGGAAGAAAGCGGAATTTACAAGAATTACAAAAAAGACAAGAAATTCTACGCTCTTGATATGTTTCCTTATACCTCCGGCGAGGGTTTGCACGTGGGCCATCCGAGAGGATACATCGCCACTGATGTCGTTTCCCGTTTCAAGATGCTTCAGGGAGCAAGCGTTCTTCATCCGATGGGATGGGACGCTTTTGGCTTGCCAACAGAAAATTACGCCATCGAGCATAAAATTCACCCGCGGATCGTGACCGAAAAAAATATTTCTGTTTTTAAAAAACAGCTTCAAATGTTTGGTTTTACCTATGATTGGGATCGGGAGATTAATACAACGGATCCGGGATATTACAAATGGACGCAGTGGATTTTTTTGAAAATGTTTGAAAAAGGACTGGCTTATGAGTCGAACGAGCCGATTAACTGGTGCCCCTCCTGCAAGACAGGGCTGGCGCTGGAGGATTTGGAAAAAGGATTATGCGAACGTTGCGGAACGCAGGTAGTGCAGAAAAAAATGAGACAGTGGGTTTTAAGGATGACAAATTATGCTGATCGTCTGCTTTACGATCTGGACAGCGAAGATCTAGATTGGGAGGAGCAGATTTTAGAACAACAAAGAAACTGGATCGGGAGAAGCGAGGGAACAGAGTTCAAGATGCCAGTTGTCATTGCGAGCGAAGCAAAGCAATCTCGTACAGAAGAATCAAATTCAGAGATTGCCGCGTCGCCTTCGGCTCCTCGCAATGACATCTATATTGAAGTTTATACCACCCGTCTGGATACGGCCTTTGGGATGACATATGCAGTAGTAGCACCGGAACATCCAATCGTCGCTTCGCTTCTCAAAATCAAAAATCAAAAATCAAAAATCAAAAATATTGAAGAAATTAGAAATTATATAATCCGGTCACAGAATAAAACAGAGCTGGAAAGAATGGAGGCAAAGGAAAAAACAGGAATGGAAATTAAAGGAATAAAAGTTATAAATCCTTTCACTAATGAGGAAATTCCGTTATTTGTTGCCGATTATGTTTTAGGCCACTACGGCACCGGCGCAGTGATGGCTGTGCCAGCACACGATGAAAGGGACTGGGAATTTGCGAGGAAATATAATTTACCCATAAAACAATCAATCGTTCCAAATTACAGAGAATATGAAACTACAATAAAGACCCTAAATGCACTTAGAGAAATCTATAGAGCAGCTGAAAAAAAAGACTTAAGATTTTGGCTACTTGGCGGACTAGCTTGCGCTTTTTATGCGGGAATAATTTATAGGGAACACAATGATTTAGATTTAATTACCGAAAATGAAAATGACCGTATTAAAATGTTTCAATTATTGGAAAATTTGGGATTTAAAAAAATAAAGGAGAAAAAAATATCAGAAAATCTCATCAACTTTGTTTATCAACGAGGAGAAATTGAAGTTGATATTGGACCCAATCAAGGCGAATTTGGTTTGGCTGGTGATTTTGAGGAAGATATTAAATATCTAGGAGAATACCAGTCAAGAGTATTAAGCAAACGATTTGTCAAAAGTTTTAAAGAATATCAGTTGAAGACTAGAGATGAAAAAAAAGACCAAATAGACGTGGAATATTTAAGTGGTAAAGTTTTGATTGATGATGAAGTATTGGTTAATTCTGAAAAATATTCAGGACTAACTTCCCAAAAAGCCCGAGAGGAAATGGCAAAGTGGCTGGAGAAACAAAGAATCGGCAAGAAAAAAATAAATTACAAAATGCGTGACTGGGTGTTTTCCAGACAGCGTTACTGGGGAGAACCCATTCCCATAATTCACTGCGAGAAATGCGGTGCAGTAGGGGTGCCGGAGAAGGAATTGCCTGTTACTTTGCCGGATGTTGAAAGTTACGAGCCGACCGGGACGGGCGAATCGCCACTGGCGAATATCAAAGATTGGGTGAACACCACTTGTCCCAAATGCGGCGGACCGGGAAAAAGAGAAACCAATACTATGCCTCAATGGGCGGGCTCCTCCTGGTATTATCTTCGCTACATTGATTCAAAAAATGAAAAGGAACTTGTTGGAAAAAAAGAAGAAAAAAAGTGGATGCCGGTGGATCTCTATGTGGGCGGGATAGAACACGCTACTCGTCATCTTCTCTACGCACGATTCTGGCACAAGTTTTTATACGATATTGGTGTTGTTTCCACAAAAGAGCCGTTTAAAAAATTAGTTCACGTCGGGCTCATTGGCGGAGAGGACGGCAGAAAAATGTCCAAGCGCTGGGGCAATGTCGTCAGTCCTAACGACGTGATAGAACAATTCGGAGCGGACTCAATCAGATTGTATGAAATGTTTATGGGGCCTTTCACCCAGGGTATTTCATGGAGTACGGCAGGGGTAAGTGGGATGAGGAGATTTTTGGAGAAAGTATGGAAATCGCAAAATCGAATTATGAATTACGAATCAGGAATTAAGAATAACGTTGAAAATTTATTGCATAAGACAATCAAAAAAATAACAGAAGATATAGAAAATTTCCGATTTAATACCGCACTAAGCTCGATGATGATATATATTAATCAACTTGAGAAACAAAAGAAAATATCCATGATTCATTATTCACAATTCCTAATTCTATTGAGTCCCTTCGCCCCCCATATCGCCGAAGAGCTATGGGAGAAACTAGGACACAAAGAAAGCATATTCCGGCAGTCCTGGCCGAAGCATAATCCGCAATTGATAAAAGACGAGGAAATAGATCTGGTAATCCAAGTCAATGGAAAAGTCCGCGACACTGTTAAAGTATCAGCCGATATTTCCGAAGATGAAGCGAAAAAACTAGCCTTTGAAAATCAAAAAGCAAAAACCTTTACAAAGGAAAAAGTAATTAAAAAGGTCATTTTTGTAAAAGGCAAGTTAATTAATATCGTAGTTTCTTAGCATGAGAGTAATTTATCTTGATCTTAATGACGAACATAAATTTAATTTGGCAATTTCTGAAGCAGTTCAATATTTAAAAGAGGGTAAAATTATTATTTATCCAACAGACACAATTTACGGAATGGGGTGCGACGCGTTTTGCGAAAGAGCGATAGATAAAATTTTTTCCATCAAGGGGCGGGAAAATATGAAGCCGCTCTCTATTCTCGTGAAAGACATTGAAGAAATAAGAAAATATTCATTTGTTGACAGCAAAAGAGAAAAAATTATTTCTGCTCTGCTCCCCGGCCCTTTCACTCTCATTCTTCCGGAGGCAAAAAATATTCCCAAACTGGTAACTGGCGGAAAAAACGCCATCGGAGTAAGAATTCCAGACAATCCTATTACCAAGAAGCTTTTGAAAAGCTTTGAGCGTCCCATAGTCAGCACTTCAGTGAATATCTCCGGCAGAGAGCCCCTAAGCGACCCGTTTAAAATCGTTGAGGAATTCAAGATTAAAAAAATTCGGCCGGATTTAATTCTGGACTGCGGAAAAATTCCTAACGCGCGCCCCTCGGTCATCGTGGACATAACCAGAGAAAACCCGCAGATAAAAAGGAGTGAAATATTGAGCGTTCAAGAAGTTAGAAAACTGTTGCAAAAATTAAGCGCGCTTTAACGCTAAATACAAAGTACCGGAACTAAAATTATGTGCGGAATTATTGGCTACACCGGAAAACAAAACGCAGCCCCTATTCTAATTGAAGGACTAAAACGTCTTGAGTACCGCGGCTATGACAGCGCCGGCTTAGCAGTGGTTAATAATGGAAAAATTTTTGAGTCCAAAGCAGTCGGTAAAGTGGCAGAACTCGAAAATAAAATAAACGGGAAAAATATTTCCGGAACTGCCGGCATTGCTCATACCCGCTGGGCGACTCACGGGAAACCCAGCGATCAAAACTCGCATCCTCATAGTGATTGCCGGGGTGAAATTTATCTGGTTCACAATGGAATTATCGAAAACTACAAGGAGTTAAAAGACAAGCTTGCTAAAAAAGGTCACAAATTTTCTTCAGAAACGGACAGTGAAATTATTGCCCACCTTATTGAAGAACTGACCAAAAAAATGGATTTTGAAGAAGCAGTTATTGAAGCGCTTAAAAATCTAAAAGGTACTTATGGCTTGGCAATCATAAATAAAAAATTTCCAAGAAGAATTATCGCCGCCAGAATGGGAAGTCCCTTAGTAATCGGTCTGGGCCACAATGAAAATATTATCGCTTCGGATGTTTCGGCCATAGTGCGGCATACGGATAAAGTAATTTATCTTGAAGATGGAGAGGTGGCAACAATCGAGCCGGATAATTACGAAGTAACAAACATCAAAAAGCAAAAAGTTGACAAGAAAATAACAAAACTTGATTGGACGATTGAAAAGGCCCAGAAGGGGGGATTTGCCCATTTTATGCTCAAAGAAATTTTTGAGCAGCCGGAAGTGGTAGGAAACGCCACTCGTGGGCGATTGGTTGTTCCTGAAGGAATGGCGAAACTTGGGGGCCTGCGTGATGTTTCTGAAAGATTGCGGGAGTTGGAGAGAATAATCATAGTCAGTTGTGGAACATCATATTATGCCGGACTGGTCGGAGAATATATGCTGGAAGAATATGCCGGGATTCCCGTTGAAGTAGAATACGCCAGCGAATTCCGTTATCGCAAGCCAATTCTTGATAAAAACACGGCAGTACTGGCCATTTCCCAATCGGGAGAAACAGCTGATACTTTAGCTGCCATTCGGGAGGCAAAAAACAAAGGAGCGCTGACTCTCGGAATTGTAAATGTCGTTGGGTCAACTATTGCCCGTGAAACAGACGCTGGGGTCTACAATCATGCCGGTCCGGAAATTGGAGTAGCTTCAACGAAGTCGCTTACCTCGCAGTTAAGCGTTTTAGTACTGATAACCTTGCTTATGGGGCGCCAAAGAGCAATGTCATATGTTATGGGAAAAAGAATTGCCAGTGAAATGGCAAAAATCCCCAAACTTATTTCGACGATTCTCAAAAAATCAAACGAGGTTAAAAAAATTGCCAAGAAATACGCAAAATACGAAAACTTTTTGTATATGGGAAGAAAATATAATTATCCGATTGCCTGCGAAGGAGCACTCAAGATTAAAGAAATTTCCTATATCCACGCCGAGGGCTACCCGTCAGGTGAGATGAAACACGGACCAATCGCCCTAATTTCCGAAAATTTCCCTTCAGTGTTTATAGTTCCCCGTGACAGCGTTTACGAAAAAAACCTAAGCGGAATGCAGGAAATTAAAGCCAGAGAAGGTTCCATTATCACCGTAGCTACGCAAGGTGACAAAAAAATCAGAAAAATCGCCGATGACGTTATTTATATTCCTAAGACACTGGAGATGCTTACTCCACTTTTATCAATTGTTCCATTACAACTGCTGGCTTACTATGTAGGAACTCTCAAGGGCTACGATGTTGATAAGCCGAGAAATTTGGCAAAAAGTGTGACGGTTGAGTAGATTATAGTGTTATCCCTTAAGGAACAGCGACTTTACGGTGTGAATAAAACGAATCTTACAAAAAAGATCAGGCGAGAACCCTGTTCTTTAATTTTCTTAATATTTAGATTATTCCACTTGGCAACGATCGCGGCTATCTGGAATAATCAGTTTTTTTACTTTATTCTCCGATAATCTGCAAAGCGATTTTTCGCGGGCGGGAACGGTCAAGTTCTACGGCAAAAATTCTTTGCCAAGTTCCCAGTTGAAGCTGATTCTTAACGATGTTGAGAAAAGTCGAAGTGGGGAGATGAATGGATTTCACGTGAGCGTGGCCGTTGGAGCATTCATTGTCGCACATGTTAACAGTACGGATTTCAAAATTGTCGTGAAGATATTTATAGGTTCGGGGCGCCAATCTTTCCAAAAGCACTTTCATGTCCTTGATGAGCAATGGTTCAGCTTCGTTGACGATAATGGCCATGGTAGTATGGAGCGACTGGATATTTATCACTCCGTTTTTGATACCGGCTTCTTTTATTTTCTTCTGGATTTTTTCGGTGACGTCGATGAAATCCAGAGTAGCGTTAGTCTTAAGGTTAATAATGTGATTAATGATTTTCATAGCTGTGCTTAATTATTATAATATCCGTTATTATAATCCTTTTTGGATAGAATTTAAAGATTTTGTCAAGATGGCAATGATTTTGATTTTTCCTTGAATTAACAATATAATGGCCTTATGCTAAGCGAAGTTTTGCAATCAGTAGTGCTGGGAGTTGTACAGGGATTAGGAGAGTTTTTGCCAATTTCTTCAACGGCCCATTTAATACTTGTACCCTATTTTTTCTGCTGGAAAGATCTGGGATTGGCTTTTGACGTGGCGCTGCATATCGGGACGCTCATTGCCGTATTAGCATATTTTTATTCTGATTGGATTAAAATTTTTGATCTGGCGATTGATAATTTAAAATTAAAAAAAGCAATTTGCAATAATTCACTATCCCGCGGCCGCGGGATAATGTACAATCGGAATTTATTGTGGTTTTTGGTTATTGCCACCATCCCTGGGATACTAGCTGGATATTTTTTGGAAGAAAAAGCGGAAACAATTTTTCGCAGTCCCTTGCTTATCGCGTTCACGCTGGCTTTTTTTGGACTCATACTCTATCTGGTTGACCGCCGCGTTCAGCATAAAAAAACACTGGGAGAAATCACTTCTTTAGATTCAATTATTATCGGCCTCTCTCAAGCCATAGCTATTATTCCGGGAATTTCTCGATCCGGTGCCACTATTACGGCGGGGCTTTTCCAAAAATTGGACCGGGTAAATGCTGCTCGGTTTTCATTTCTTCTTTCCACTCCGATAATTTTCGGGGCGGCAGTGTTTAAGCTTCCTCACCTTTTTCGCGAAGGAATAAATATTGCCATGGCAGTCGGCGTGCTAACCTCCGCCATTAGCGGATACCTAGCGATAAAATATCTTTTGAAATTCGTACAGAAATCAAGCTATGCAATTTTCTTTTGGTATCGCTTGGTATTGTCACTGGCAATAGTTCTTGTTTATTTTTTGAAGTAGTTTCGCAGTGGGCACACCAAGATTCGAACTTGGGACCTCGTCATTATCAGCTTGCCCCGCACTAAAATTCAATCTTTGTTTATACTTTTAGTGGGCGATGGAAGACTCGAACTTCCGACCTCGTCATTATCAGTGACGCGCTCTAACCAACTGAGCTAATCGCCCAAATACTTCTTGAATTTTTAGTGCGGGGTGAACGCTCTATGCCTGCCGGCAGGCAGGTAACCAACTGAGCTATGTGCCCTTATCCGTGGACCGTGCCGGAATCGAACCGGCTGCCTCCGCAGTGCAAATGCGGCGCTCTACCAGGTGAGCTAACGGCCCTGCGAGAGGCTTATACTTAATAAAATAACACTAAAAGCTATTATAACCAATTTTTTCAATTTGTCCAGATCCCAATTTGACAAAAAATCTGCTTATTATACAATAATGTAAAAGCCCTCGGGGCTTTTTAAAAAAGGGCATAATCTCGAAACCCGCAACCTGAAACCTAAAAATCAACATATCAATATGTTTGAATCCAAATGGTTACAGGTTACAGGCTACAGGAATGATTAATAAAGTTGTCACATTTATAAAAGAAGCACGGATTGAACTGAAAAAAGTTAACTGGCCGTCAAAAAAGCAAACTATTAACTACACACTGATAGTTATTGGAATAAGCTTGGCAGTAGCGGCTTTTTTGGGAGGGCTGGATTATGTGTTTGGATATTTATTGAAGGTATTTATTATCAAATAGATAACTCGAATATCCCGAAAAATTAAACCGAATGACCCGAAAATTTTTTCGAATCATTCGGGTAATAATTCGCAGATTCGGGTTATATTACAAAAATGGCGAAGCAAACGCAACATCACGGAAGAGCTTGGTATGTAATCCATACTTATTCCGGATATGAAGATAACGTCTCGCGCAATTTGCGCCAGCGTATTGAATCAATGGATATGCAGGATTTGATTTTTGACGTGATTGTGCCTAAGGAAAAGAAGATTAAGATTAAAAACGGAAAAAGGGCAGTAATTGAAGAAAGAATTTATCCCGGCTATGTTCTGGTAGAAATGATCGTGACTGATGCTTCCTGGTACGTGGTGCGCAATACTCCTAATGTAACCGGCTTTATTGGATTGGGAACAACTCCGACGCCGGTTGATCCAAAAGAAATAGAACTGCTCAAAAAGCGGATGGGCGTGGCCGAGCCGAAATACAAGATTGACGTGAAGCCGGGAGACGCCGTGAAAATAAATGATGGACCGTTTAAAGATTTTGACGGTAAAATTCAGGAAGTTGACGAGGAAAAAGGAAAAATCAAAGTGCTAGTATCGATATTTGGAAGAGAAACACCGGTAGAATTGGACTTTTTACAGGTGAAGAAGATTTAGTAGGTATGGCTATCCCGCACCAATTCCGAACATAGTTTTACGTAAAGTAAAGTTATATCCACGGAATCGCCTGCGGCTTAGTTCTGGTAATTATTAAATTTTTACAATGAATTAGTGCGGGATGCTCATTTTTTTAGCTACTCACTACGCTCATAGACAAAAATGGCAAAGAAAATCAAAACAGTGGTAAAATTGCAAATTCCAGCCGGAAAAGCTACTCCAGCTCCTCCTATTGGGCCGGCCTTAGGCCAGCATGGACTGAATATCCAGGATTTTTGCGTGAAATTTAACGAAAAGACAAAAGACAAAGGAGAAGATGTTATTCCAGTGGAAATCACCATTTACGAGGACCGGACTTTTGAATTTATTATGAAAACTCCTCCGGCGGCGGAACTTCTCAAAAAAGCGGCTGGCATTGAAAAAGGAGCGGCTAATCCCTTGAAAGACAAGGCGGGAAAAGTGACCAAAGAGCAAATTCGCCAAATTGCCCAAACCAAAATGGCCGATCTTAATGCCAATGATATTGAAGGAGCGGAAAAAATTGTAGAAGGGACGGCAAGGAGCATGGGGATAAAAATAGAGTAATTCTCTACGAAGTACGAACGCCTACGAAACTACGAAAATATAAATTAAAGTTCGTAATTTCGTAAATTTCGTAATTTGTAGACACATCGTATGAAACGCGGAAAGAAGTATAAAACTGTCGCGGAAAAAATTGATAAGAATAAATCTTATCCTATTGATGAGGCGGTTAAGCTTGTCAGGGAAAAAAAAATCGCCAAATTCGATGAATCAGTCGAAATTCATATTAAGCTTTCCATTGATACCAAAAAGGGCGAAGAGCAAGTGCGGGGAACTGTAGTTCTTCCTCACGGAACGGGAAAAAGCAAAAAGGTGGCGGTCATTACTTCAACCAAGGTAAGGGAAGCCAAAGATGCAAAAGCGGATATTGTCGGTGGCGAAGAAATGATAACCAAACTAAAAAGCGGAAAATTCAACTTTGATGTTTTAGTAGCCACTCCCGAAATGATGCCGCGCCTGGCTTCAATCGCCAAGATTCTGGGACCCAAGGGACTGATGCCCAGCCCCAAAACGGAAACCGTTACGGAAAAAGTGAAAGAAACAGTAGAAATGCTTAAAAAAGGAAAAGTCAATTTCAAAAACGATGACACTGGAAACATCCATCAAATAATCGGCAAAGTTTCTTTTACTGAGGAGCAGCTCAAAGGAAATTTTGAAGCATTTCTGGAAGCAGTTAAAAAAGCAAAACCAGCTACAGTGAAAGGAAAATTTATTAAGTCAATTTCAGTTTGTTCCACAATGGGCCCGGGAATTAAAATTGGGATATAGAATTAAGAATTATAGATATGCAAAAAGATGCTTGAAAGCATCTTTTTAAATTTGTTGACATTTATGATTTAATATTTTAGGATGTTATGAAGCTCTTTAAAATAAAAGGGAGGTAAAAAATGAATATAAAGGTAAGGAAGATAAGGGAAGATGCTAAAGTTCCAATTAGGGCATCTGATGGTGCAGTAGGATATGATGTTTTTGCTTCAAGGGTACTGGATAAATTTACCAAGGAAGTAATTCAGGATTTGCCGGTAGAAATACTTGGTGGCGCTAGTGTATTAATCGGTATTGGAGTAAAAATGGCTGTGCCCTGGCCGTATGAGTGCCAAGTTAGACCCAGGAGTGGTCTTGCGAGTAAATTTGACATCGAACTTTCTAATTCTCCAGGAACAATAGATCCCGACTTCAGGGGCGAAGCAGGTGTTCTTTTGAGAAATAGAGGAAAAGAAACTTTTGTTGTGGAAAAGAATATGAGAATTGCTCAATTAATTTTCTCTAAAGTCGAAATCCCGATTTTAGAAGAAACGAAAGAGCTCCCTGCAACTAGGAGGGGAACTGGCGGTTTTGGATCAACAGGACTTCATGGAGATGGATTAGGGACTGATGAATATAATGAATACATAAAAGAAATGGATAGGTATTATATGAGAGTGGTTCTTGCAGTAGCGGATCGCTCCACATGTGTCAGGGGGGTAAAAAAAGTAAATGGTAAATATGAAAGAGATAAAAAGGGAAAATTGGTTGGCCAGAATCGCAGATTCGGTTGTGTGATTGTGAAGAATGATAATATCCTTGCTCAAGGTTTTAATGACCAATATTACGGTTCTCCAAAATGTGCTGACGCAGGATGTTTGAGGGAGGAGTTGAATATTCCCTCTGGTACGCAAATTGAAAAATGCAGAGCAATGCATGCCGAGTGGTGGGCATTCACTAATGCAGGTAAAATGGATAGCTCGCCGACACTTAAAGGTGCTACTGTCTATGTCAATGCGGAACCATGCGAAATATGCGCAAAGATGATTGTTGGTTTTGAGATTGATACAGTTGTTTTACTAAAAGGTATTTATCCAACTAATGGCATCAGGATTTTAAAAGAAGGAGGAGTGAATATAAGGTATATTGAAATTAATTAAGACCTAGAAAGGCTCTTAGTTTGAATAAACTAAGAGCTTTTTCCTTTATTAAGCCGTTTTTTGACAAGTTTGGCTAAAGGCGGTACAATGAAATAACTGATTACTAACTTCCTATGGCTAAAAAAGCTTTAAAAAAGAAAAATAAAAAGAGCGAGGAAAAGTATATTCGTCCGTCTTGGGATGAGTATTTTTTAGATCTAGTAGAAGCTGTTGGAAAAAGAGCTACCTGTGATAGAGGGAGAACAAGCTGTATAATTGTTCGCGAAAAAAGAATTCTTTCCACCGGTTATGTCGGTTCACCAATCGGAGCCAAGCACTGCGACGATGCGGGGCATGAGATACACACGGTTATCCAAGAGGATGGCACTCAATCTCGGCATTGCATCAGAACCAGCCACGCGGAGCAGAATGCTATTGCCAATGCTGCCAGATTCGGTATGCCTCTGGAAGGCGGAACACTTTATGCCCATATGGCTCCCTGCTACACTTGCGCCAAAATGATTATAAACTCCGGGATAAAAAGAGTGGTCTGCCGGGTTGATTATCATGGCGCCAAACGCGCTAAAGAAATTTTCAAGGAATGCGGGATTGAATTTGAACAGATTGAAGATAAAATGCAAACTTATAAAGATATGTAATTCAAACGTACTACTTTTTCTGGTGTATGCTAAAAAAGCAGCACGCTTACAAAAAGTCAAAAATGAGAAAAATAATCGCCATACTTGGATTACCCGGAGCTGGTAAAACCGAAGTTATAAATTATCTTATAAAAAAATACAACTGGCCGAAAGTTTATTTTGGCGATGTTACTTTTGATGAAGTTAAAAGGCGCGGATTGGAAATAAATGAGAAAAATGAAAGAACGGTGCGAGAAGATTTGCGCGCAAAATATGGAAGGTTGCATTATGCGTCGCAGGTAATAAAAAAGATTGAAGCGTTGCCGTCCGACACAAATGTCCTTGTGGAGAGTTTATACGACTGGAGGGAATATCTTTTTTTCAAAGAAAAATTTGGAAAGGAATTTATGACAATTGCGACTTATGCTTCGCCTGAAACTAGGTATGAGAGGCTGTCAAAAAGGCCAGAAAGGCCATTGACTCCGGAAGTAGCCCAAAGCCGGGATTATGCTCAAATTGAGAATCTTTTTCAAGCCGGACCAATTGCGATGGCGAATTATACCATAAATAATGAAGGTACATTTGAAGAACTTTATAGTCAGGTTGATGAGATAATAGAAAATATAAATAAATGAAACAATATCTAGATTTATTGCAAAAAATAATGGAAGAAGGGGTTAACAAAGAAAATAGAACCGGTATTGATACAAGAAGTATTTTTGGTTATCAATTGCGTTTTAATCTGGAAGAAGGATTTCCGCTTCTTACGACCAAAAAAATGCATCTGAAGTCCATTATTCACGAACTAATTTGGTTTTTGAAAGGCGAAACGAATATAAAATATCTTCACGACAATGGAGTAACGATCTGGGACGAGTGGGCGAATGAAAAAGGGGAACTCGGTCCGGTTTATGGCTATCAATGGCGGCACTGGAAAAAATATGAGGGAGGGGAAGTTGACCAGATCAGCGAGGCGATTGAAAAAATAAAAAACAAGCCAAATGACCGAAGAATAATAGTGAGCGCCTGGAATGTTGGGGAAATTGAAAAAATGGCGCTCCCTCCCTGCCATTTATTATTTCATTTTTATGTAGCCGATGGAAAATTATCCTGTCTAATGTATCAGCGAAGCTGTGATACTTTTCTGGGAGTGCCGTTCAATATTGCATCTTATGCACTTCTTACTATGATGTTTGCGCAGGTTTGCAGTTTGAAACCGGGAGAATTCGTACATATTTTGGGTGATACCCATATCTATCATAATCATTTTGATCAAGTGAAACTGCAATTAAGCCGGGAACCAAAAAAACTGCCGACTATGAAAATCAATCCGAAAGTGAAAAATATTTTTGATTTTAAATACGAAGATTTTACACTGGAAGGATATGATCCCCATCCGGCGATTAAAGCGCCAATCGCGGTTTAGAAATGTCACTCCGGGCTTGATCCGGAATCTAATTAGATTCTGAAACAAGTTCAGAATGACATATTAAAATGTAATGAAATCGACTATCTCTATCATCGCAGCTATTGCCGAAAAAAATCGGGCTATCGGCAAAGATAATAAATTGCTTTGGCATATTCCGGAAGACCTAAGACGTTTTAAAAATCTCACCACTGGACACGCAATAATAATGGGGCAAAAAACTTTTGAGTCGCTTGGAAAACCTCTGCCAAACCGCACCAATATTGTTATTTCGAACAATCCCGATTTTAATCCCCAAAATGTTATTGTGACAAGATCAATTGAAGAATCTCTGAAAAAAGCTAGGGAAATAGAGAAAGAAGAAATATTTATTTGTGGCGGAGGATTAATTTACCGACAATTTCTACTACTGGCTGACAAATTGTATTTAACTATTATTGAAGGAAACTTTGAAGCTGATACTTTTTTTCCAGATTATTCGGAGTTTAGTAAAATTGTTAAAGAAGAAAAAAGTTCAGATGAGAAATATAATTATAAATTTGTGGAGTTAGTCAGAGAATAAAAATATGAAAAAAAACAAGAAACGGAGATTGTTCATTGTCTTTGAAGGACTTGATGGTTCCGGCCAGACAACGCAAATAAACTTATTAGAAAAATATCTAAAATTAAAAGGAAAAAAAGTGCATATGACAGCTGAACCATCAAGCAGTTTAATTGGCGGATTAATTCGGGCAGTTTTGACGCATCATTGGAAATTGAGCAACACCGGATTACAGCTTCTCTATTGCGCTGACAGGGCGCATCATCTTGAAACAGAAGTGTACCCGGCGCTTGCGAAAGGAAATATCGTGTTATCAAGCCGCTACTTTTTTTCAACCATCGCCTTTGGCTCTTTGAATAATGACACTAGATGGCTGGAAAAAATCAATGAAAAATTTCCAAAACCTGATGTCACTTTTTTCATCAATGTTTCTCCAAAAGAGTGCATTAAAAGATTAGATCTTTCAAGATTCAGAAAAGAAATTTTTGAAAAGGAGGAAAAAATGGGAAAGGTCTTAAGAACCTATATTAAAATAGGTAAAAACAAAAAATATAAAAATTTCTTTACTATCAACGGGGAACAGCCCGTCGAAAAAATTTCACAGGATGTAATTAAAATTATTGACAAATTTATTAGATAATATTACACTAAAAAGCCGATAATTTTGTAAGGAAGAAATAAAAGCTTTTTGAAAATTTAAGGAGGTGGGAGAAGATGATTTTTGAAGATAGTAATACTGTTATGGTTAATGGCCGGATTGATGATGGTTACAGAGAAGCAATGCTTCTTTGCGTGAGAAATGGCTGGGATTTTGTAGTAAAAGGCGGGAGTTATGTCGGGCAAATTAGAAAACAGTTGGAAAATGTCCAGATAATAATAGGGGATCCGAGTAAAAGACCGCTGGCTCCAGTTTTGCCGCCTGGAATTCCCGCCAGTACCAGTGATGAAAAAATAGATAAATATTTTGCCGAATATCTGATGAGCACCGAGGTCAAAGAAAATGAGGAATATACCTATGGCACCTACATTGTTCCACAAGTTCCGAAAATAATCGAAATATTGAATAAGGCAAAAGGAAACACTAATCAGGCCTGCATAAGCATCGGGGATATTAATTCAATTAATCTTCCTGATCCACCCTGTTTAAAGCTTATAAGCTTTAAGGTTGTAAAAGGAAAATTGATTATGACAGTTTTTTTTAGATCTTGGGACTTATATGCAGGTCTGCCAGAAAATCTGGGAGGGCTGCAACTACTCAAAGAATTTGTTTTTGCTCATCTCGATTTTGAGTGCTCTGACGGGAAAATGATTGCTTATAGCGACGGGCTTCACCTCTATGAACAGTACTTTGATTTAGTAAATGTTCTGAATGTGGATAAAGTTGTTATTAGCAAAATAGCGGCAAAAGATAAGGAGGAATTTTCAAAAACTCTTTAGTTGCAAAAAGGTCGACATCCGTCGGCCTTTATTTTTTTGACCAGTATGATAAGATAAAATTGATTTGAAGACAAGCCATTTTATGAAAAGGAGAAATATCGAAGTTGAAATTAGGAGTTTTATTTCCAAAGAGGAATATGATGAATTACTGAAATTTTTTGAAGAGAGAGGAAAGCTAATTAGCAAAGACAAGCAGGAAACTTATTATTTTAAAGGACTGTGGGATCTGCGGATCCAAAAGAATAATTTTTATTCAAAGATCTGGTTCAAGAAAGGAAAAATTCATGACGACTTCCGGGAAGAAATTGAAATAAAATTTGATAGCGGTGATTTTAATGAATTAAAAAAATTGTTTGATGCTCTTGGTTATAAGGTCGATATAAAATGGCTGCGAACTAGACATACTTTCAGATGGCAGGGAATTACAGTAACAGTTGATTTTACCAAAGGATACGGCTATATTATTGAGCTGGAAAAAATGACAAGGAGAATAGAAAAGGAAAAAGTAGTCAAGCTACTAAAAGGAAAGTTAAAAATGCTTAGCATTCGAGAAACGCCGCGGGAGGTGTTTGAGAAAAAATTTCAGTTTTATAAGAAGAATTGGGAAAAACTAGCCAAATGAAAATTTTTGTCAAAAAACTTGAGCCCGAGGCAAAGATTCCTTCCTACGCCCATCCCGGAGACGCCGGAATGGATTTGTATTCTCTGGAAAACGTGAATATAAAACCAGGAGAAAGAGTTTCTTGCCGAACCGGAATTGCGATACAAATCCCGGGTGGCTATGCCGGGCTCATTTGGGACAAAAGCGGAATTGCTTGGAATGGTGGAATTAAAACAGTAGCAGGAGTAATTGACAGTGGTTATCGGGGTGAAGTCGGAATTGTTCTTGTTAATTTAGGTCATAAAGATTATAAAATAAACAAAGGCGACAAGATTGCCCAAATGCTTATACAGAAAGTTGAGGATCCGGAAATTATTGAAGCAGAGAACCTAGAAGAAAGTGCCAGGGGCAACGGAAGATTTGGAAGCACAGGAGTAAGCTGAAATAATATGAAATACATATCAGTAATAGGAATGGAAGTCCACCCTGTAAAGTCACGAGGCATGACCACGGGGCAAGTATTGAACTTATATGAGTAAATACAAAGCCACAATTGGCATGGAGGTTCATGTCGAGCTCAAAACAAAGAGCAAGATGTTTTGTGATTCTAAAAACGCGATGGGAGAGGAAAAAAAGCCCAACGTTCATATCTGCCCGGTTTGCACGGGCCAGCCCGGCACTCTTCCGGTTCCCAATCGCCAGGCAATAGAATTTGTGCAGCTGGCCGGGTTAGCATTGAATTGCGAAATTGCAAAAGAATCCAAATTTGACCGCAAAAATTATTTTTATCCCGATCTTCCCAAGGGCTACCAAATTTCACAGTACGATCAGCCGTTATGTAGAAGTGGAAAATTAGAAATGGGGAGCGGGAAGATTATCGGAATTACGAGGATTCACTTAGAAGAAGATACGGGAAAATTAATACACCCCGTAAAATCGCTTCGCGATAACGGGGCAAGCCCCGCCGGGGCAGGTTATACTTTAGTAGATTTTAACCGGGCTGGAGTGCCACTTATGGAACTAGTGACGGAACCGGATATTGAATCCGGAGCCGAGGCGCGATTATTTTGTCAAAAACTCCAGCAAATTTGCCGCTATCTTGAAATTTCCGAAGCCGATATGGAAAAAGGGCACATGCGCTGCGAAGCTAACATCTCGCTATACAAAGAAGGCGAAAATAAGCTAAGTGGAGTTAAAGTGGAAGTAAAAAATATCAACTCTTTCAAGTTTGTTGAGAAAGCTATTGATTATGAAATTAAAAGACAAACTGAAATTTTAGAGAAAGGTGAAAAAGTAATTCAGGAAACTAGAGGCTATGACAGCAACAAAAATATTACTGTATCCCAGCGAACCAAAGAATCAGCTCATGATTACCGCTACTTTCCCGAACCAGATATTCCGCCACTGAAGTTTACTGAAGATTATATTAATAACTTGCGCGCTAAACTCCCGGAACTTCCCGATGCCAAAAAGAAAAGATTAATCGCGGAATATAATTTATCTTCGGAAAATGTTGAGGTAATAGTCAGCGATAAGGGTTTGGCGGATTACTTTGAACAGGTAGTTTCAGAAATTAAAGAAAAAAGGGAAAGCAGTGAAGTATGTGCGGATGAAAATAAATGCGTTAAACTTTCGGCCAACTATATCGTCAGCGAACTGCAAAAGCATCTGATTCGCGACGGGGTGACGGTTAGGGACATAAAAATCACTCCGGAAAACTACGCGGAACTTGTAGGTTTTATCGCGGATGGGAAGATAAGTTCCAGTGCTGCCCAGACAGTCCTTGAAGAAATGTACAAAACCGGCGGAGATCCATCACAGATAATCAAGGCCAAAAACTTGGCCCAAGTCAGCGATGAAAGTGAGTTAGACAAAACTATCCAACAGGTGCTTGACAAAAATACTCAATCAATGGAGGATTATAAAAAGGGGAAAGCCAATGCGTTGCAGTTTTTGATAGGCCAAGTAATGGCAAAAACCGGCGGCCGGGCTAATCCCAAAATGGTGGCAAAAATACTAAAAATTAAATTGAACTAAAAATATGCCAAATCGAGAAATTATAACGCCAGAGGCGTCAGAGATAGACAAGAAAAAACCTCGTGTTGAAAGCGAGAACATTGGTCGATTGGCCAAGGCGATTTATTGCATGATAGAAGATTCTGTGGCAATTTTAAGAGAAAAGGGCAATGAGGAAACGCTACTTAAAGAAATAAAAGAGAAAATAGATAATTCAGACATAGTAGTTACTTTTTTGACTTTCCAGGAAATAAGAGATTATATAGAGGATATGAAAAACAAAGACTTAAGGAACAAAGACAAAGAAATCAAATATGAATATTTTTCCGGCATCTTGGATAAAGTGGAAAAGATGTATAATCCTAGCAACTAAGTTTGGCATTAGATTACGTAATAAAAGGAGGTGAAAATGGCAGGGCCATTATTGACAGAAAAGCAATTAAGGCAAAACAAAAAATGTGTCTGTAGGAGATGCAGTCATTGCCACTCAAAGATATGCAAAGGTTGTGAAAATCCTGAAGTAAGTAAGAAAAATTGCAACGATAATTGCAATGTATACTTAAAGTAAAAAAATAGGTCTCGATATTAATCGAGACCTTAAAAATTTTATTTTAAGAATTTTTCACTTGCTTCCTTAATTTTCTTATAACTTTCTAGCCATTCAACTCTTTTGTCTTTCCTGAACCATGTCATTTGCCGTCTGGCGTAGTTTTTAATTTCTTGATAAAGTTTTTCTTTCATTTCCTGAAGTCCTATTTTCTTTTGCAGATACAGCGCAATCCAGTGATATTCAAGGCCGAAACTTTCCAGCCGTTTCCATCTTACGCCATATTTAAAATGCAAATCTTTTACTTCCTTTATCATTCCCTGATAGAATCTTTTTTCTAACCGAACTTTGATATTTTTGTGCAATTTTTCTTTTGGCAGTTTTATTCCAATCTGAAGAAATTGGAAATTGGAAATTGGAAATTGGAAATTTGGTTTTGGGACATATCCCAAAACTTTGGCTATCTCAATTGCCCTAATCAACCTCACTTTATTATTTTTGTCAATATTTTTCGCTCTTTCGAAATCTAATTTTTGAAGCATTTTAAATAATGTTTCCGCGGACCTGTTGCGTAACTTGTTACGTAACTCTTTATTGGGCGCAACGGCGGGGAACTGGACATTATCCATAATGGCTTTGATCCAAAATCCTGTCCCGCCGCAAATAATAGGCAATTTACCGCGTTTTAAAAGAGCAGGGATAATTTTGTCAACTGCTTTTTTAAATTTTGCTACATTATATTCAGTTTTTGGGCTAACAATATCTATCATGTAGTGGGTAATTCCTTCGGATATAAATGTTTTATGCTTCATGTTGCATGTTCCATGAATCTTGCCTGTTCCTATGTCCATATGACGATATACTTGCCGGCTGTCAGCTGAAATCACCTCGCCGCCGAATTTTTTGGCAAGTTTAATCGCAACGTCAGACTTGCCGCTGGAAGTTGGCCCCAATATTACAATAATTTTACCACTCGAATTTTTCATACTAAATGAAATATGCAAATCCTTGCATATGCAAGGATTTGCATATGGACGCTAAGGGGGCGTATTATGATAAAATTCCCTCTAAATTCCAAATGTTAGCTTTAATAATTTTAATTTTGACAAATTTGCCAACGAGATTTTTTTGAGCGCTTTTAAATTTTACATTCTTCATTGTTCTGGTTCTGCCGAAATAAAATCCATCTTTTTGGCTGTCTATTATGACTTTAAATATTTTTCCCAAATAATTTTTATTATTCTCAAATGCCGTAATTTTCAGAATTTCATTCAAAAATTTTTCCCGCCTTTCTTTTTCTTTTTTGGAAACATTATCTTTCATCTTCCAAGCGGCGGTTCCCGGGCGGGGAGAAAATTGGCCAAAGTAAACCATATCATATTTGACTTTTCTCATAATTTCAGCGGATTTGGCAAATTGTTTTCTGGTTTCCCCGGGAAAACCAACAATTATGTCAGAGGTTATCGCATATAAAACTCCCGGCTTGTATTTAGTAAACGCGGATTTAATTTTTTTAATCAGTCCCGGATAATGTCTGGCCGTATAGTTTCTGTTCATTCTTCTTAGTATTTCGTCGTCTCCGGCCTGGATGGGAAGATGCACATATTCACAAACTTTTTCGCATTTAGCAATTGTCTTAATCAATTCATCTGACATATCTTTCGGGTGGCTGGTTAGAAAATGAATCCAGAAATTGCCGGAGATAGCATTTATTTTTTTAAGAAGCTTGGAAAAGTTTATTTTTCTATAATTATAAGAATTCGCGTTTTGTCCAAGTAAAATAATTTCTTTATATCCCTTTTTCACTAAAACTCTGACTTCCTTAATAATTTCCTTTGCCGGACGGGAAATTTCCCTCCCTCGGGCATAGGGGACAACGCAATAAGAGCAAAAGTTGTTGCAGCCGGTCATGATCGGCACGAAGGCAGAATATTTTGTGTTGTATTTTGGCTCAATGTTTAGGTAATTGTCATTGCGAGGGAGCCCGTCAAAGGCGGATAAACTCCGCGACCGTGGTAATCCTGTAGATTTATCATCATTTAAATTATCTAGAGATTGCTTCCACCGCCAAGGTGAGGTCGCAATGACAGACAAAATTTTTTCCGGGAATTCTTTTATTCCACAAAACAAATCAACTTTATCTTTTAACCTTCTCTGCACATCTTTTCTATTTGCCAAGCACCCGGTTAAAACAATAATCTTTTTTGTTCTATGTTTTGTGTTCCATGTTGTAAGATTATGTATTTGTCCATAAACCCGATCCTCTGCGCTTTGGCGCACGCCGCAGGTGTTGAAAATCACCAGATTGGCCTCATTGATATTTTTCCCTGGCTTAAATTTATGCAATTCCAAAAATGCCGCAATTCGTTCAGAATCGCTATAATTCATCTGACAACCAAAGGTTTTAATAAAATATTTTTTCATTCAATTTATATGTCATTCCGGACTCCAATCCGGAATCTAGTTAATTTTACTGGATTCCCGCCTGCGCGAGAATGACAGTTAAAATTGCTTGACAGCTAAAGGTTTTGATGAAATACTTCATGGAAGTTTCTTTAACAAACAAGTATTCATTAGGATACTTAATAATAAAACTAAAATCAAGGGAGGATAAATGAAGCCGGGAGTTTTAGAACGTAAGATAAGAAAGATAGTAGAATATTCAAGAGACAAACAGCCGATGTTAAGAATCATCAAAAATAATGGTGAATCAAAATTCGGCGAATATATTCAATTAGGAATCATTGAAGGCGGCGGAAGAGCTCTCTTTACCAGAGATTCGGGGATCAGCGTTTATCCCTTGCGTGAGATTTCTGGCGTAGAATATATTTCAAAAAGTATAGCATGTTATGCATTAAACCGATCGCTGATTTTTAATTAAAAGTTTCAGTGAAAATCAAAGGAGGAGGAAAATGGAGAAAAAACAAATGCAAAAAGAAATAAAAGAAATTATTAAAAGAAATGGTGCTTTTCCTGCCCTAGTTGTTTTGACTAAGAAAGGTCTTTTGATTCTTGGTGAGCTTCAAGCATTATACTCAGACAGATTGGCGCTAAGAAAGTTTAATACGCCTCCAGAACAAGCAGAAGGTTGGACATTTATAACGCATTCAGCTGTTGAAAAAATAAAACATGTGCCGCAGATTGAATTGATTAATATGATCAACAATCTTGAATCTTGCTGTCTTGTTTGGTAAAATATGCGCCATTTAAATGTACGCAGAAAGTAAAAATAAGCCGACGGAAAATCCGCTCAGCTTTCTTTTTTGTCCAAATTTCTGATAAGTAACTATTCGCGCGAATAGTTACCAGTACTTTATTCGATGTTACACTTAACGTCGGCCGACAGTATGTGTAGTAAGAGTTATTTCTTTTCTGTGATTTCTTTGGTAATTTTTTCAATAAATTTCTCCAATTTCATAGTTTCCTGATTTCTATTATCTCTTTCTCTAACGTTCACACTATCACTTCCCATTTCTTTTTCTCCAACCACTAGCATATATGGGATTTTTTGCTTTTCGGCATCGCTGATGCGTTTGCCTAGTGTCTCGGATTGGTTGCTAATTTGAGAGCGAATATTATTAGCTAATAGAAGCGAATTAATTTTTTCAGCGTATCTAGAAAACTTTTCTGAAATTGGGATAATTACCGCCTGAACAGGAGAGAGCCAAACGGGAAAAGCGCCGGCAAAGTGTTCCGTAATAATTCCAATGAATCTTTCAAAAGCGCCAAAGATGGCAGCGTGAATCATCACCGGCGTTTTTTTCTTTCCGTCTTTATCTACATATTCTATCTCAAACCTTTGGGGAAGTTGAAAGTCAAGCTGAATGGTAGCTAGTTGCCAAGAGCGGCCCAAGGCGTCTTTAATGTCAATATCAATTTTCGGCCCGTAAAAGACACCCTCTTTATCTTTTATTTCGTATTTAACTCTTTCTTTCTTAAGCGCATCTTCTAAATCTTTTTCAGCTTCATTCCAAGTCCTAATATCTCCCATAAAATCATCTGGCCGGGTGGAAAGATAAAATTTCGGCTCAATTCCAAAACAACCATAGTATTCTCGCGTCATCTTGAGCAATATCCTGATTTCTTCTTTAACCTGATTTTTGGAGAGAAAAATGTGCGAGTCATCCTGGGTAATTTGGCGAACACGCAAAAGGCCGTTAAGCTCACCCGATTTTTCGTTGCGCATCACATGGCCGATCTCCGTATATCTTATTGGAAGTTCTTTGTACGACCTTTGTTTTTCCTGGTAAATTTTTATATTAAAAGGACAGTCCATTGGCTTGATAACATACTTATTACTGTCGACTTCGAAGTGAAACATGCTTTCTTTATAATGCTCCCAGTGGCCGGAGATTTCCCAAAGTTTTCTTTTAGCCAGGATCGGCGTCTGTATTTCTTCATAACCGTATTTCTTACGTATGTTTTTTCCTAATTGTTCTAGTTCGTTCCAGATAATCATTCCCTTGGGATGCCAGAAAGCCGAACCGGGAGATTCAGGGTGAAAGGAATATAAATCCAAATCTTTCCCCAGTTTTTTGTGGTCTCTTTTTTCAGCTTCTTCCATATTTTTCAAATAATCATTCAGCTCTTTTTTGGTTTGAAAAACCACGCCATAAATTCTTTGCAATTGCTTGTTTTTTTCATCGCCTTTCCAATAAGCGCCGGAGATTTTGGTAAGTTTAATCGCGTCGGGATTTATTTCGCCAGTAGAATCCAAATGTGGTCCTGTACAAAGATCGACGAAGCCCCCAGTTTTATAAATTGTTACCATCACCGATTTTTTTTCTTTTGACAGTATACTCCGATCGGAGCATACTGTTATATTAGCAGAAATGTCATTTAGAAGTTCGACTTTATATGGCTGGCCGGCTTTTTTGAAATGTTTAATGGCATTCTCGGCTGTGATTTCTTGCCTCTCAAATGGATAATTAGCTTTAATGATTTTTTTCATTTTTTCCTCCAGGATTTCCAGGTCTTCGGGAATGAGAGTCCGCGGCAAATCAAAATCGTAATAAAAACCATTTTCAATAGCCGGGCCTATCCCAAATTTGGCTTCGGGAAACATTTCCAAAACCGCCGCGGCAAGAACATGCGAAGCCGAGTGCCTTAAAATTTCTAGATCGCTATTTTTTTTGCTTAACATATTTTCATTATAGCTAAAAAATAAAAGACCTAAAAACATAGGTCCTGGGCCCCGATGTAACTTCGGGGGGTTCCACCCAAGTTGTCCGATGTAACCATCAAACCACTCTTTAAGCTGTTGCGCCAGCTTCTGCGGAAACTCGACGGTTGGTAGCCGTGTCATTGTTTCATTCAATTAATTGTAGTATATTAAAAATATTCAAAAAATGCAATATTTATGATCAATGTCAAAAATCTCACCAAAAAATTCGGCGATTTCGTCGCTGTGGATAATTTTTCTTTTTCAGTTAACAAAGGGGAAATTTTTGCGTTTTTAGGGCCGAATGGCGCCGGGAAAACTACCACCATAAAAATATTTACGACGCTCCTTCAGCCGACGAGCGGGAAAGTTTTGATAAACGGCTTTGATCCGGTGGAAAATCCGGATGACGTACGCTGTTCTTTTGGAATTACTTTTCAGGACCAGAGTTTGGATGATGAGCTTACGGCTTATGAAAATATGGAATTTCACGGAGTACTTTACGGCATTCCCAAAGTAACTCGCCGAACCAGGATTGAAGAATTGTTAAAGATTGTCGAGCTTTGGAAAAGAAAGGATGATTTGGTCAAAGAATTTTCCGGCGGAATGAAAAGACGGCTGGAAATTGCCCGCGGGCTTCTTCATCACCCGAAAATTTTATTTTTGGACGAACCAACATTAGGACTTGATCCGCAAACACGAACTCTCATTTGGAATTATATTAAAAACTTGAATGAGAAAGAAAAAATTACCGTTTTTTTTACGACGCACTATATGGAAGAAGCCGAAAAAGTAGCAGATCGAATCGCCATCATTGATCACGGAAAAATTATATCGGAAGGTACCGCGCAGGAATTAAAGTTAAAAACCAACACAATATCACTTGAGGACGCATTTCTTGCTCTCACCGGTGAAACTATCCGCGACGAAGGCGGGACGGCAATCGAAAGATTAAGAACGGCGAGAAAAGTGTGGAGAAGATAATATTGAAAATTTCTAATTACTAATTTCTAATGTCTAATCAAATCCCAATTTAGGAATGAACAAACTAATAAAATTTTAGACATTATCATTTCAAGTATTGGTTATTAATCAGAAATCAGGTCAATTATAAATTGGACATTATGAACATAGTGAATATTATATATATTCTCTGGCTTCGGCAGGTGAAAAGATATTGGCGTTCGAAGCCCAGAATGATCGGCTCTTTAGGCCAGCCAATATTGTTTCTGGTGGCTCTGGGTTTTGGCTTCGGTCCGATTTATCAGTGTGCGGGCGGAGGAAATTACATCGAATTTTTAGCGCCGGGCATTATTGCCATGAGTATCATCTTCACCGCCATGTTCACTGGTATTGAAGTCATTTACGACCGTCAGTTCGGGTTTTTGAAAGAAACGCTGGTGGCTCCGGTGCCGCGCTGGGCTATAATGTTTGGCCGGACTCTGGGCGGAGCAACAGTCGCAGCCTTGCAGGGAATTGTGGTTTTTATAATATCGCTTTTCATCGGATTCCGGCCGGAAATAGCGGCGCAGTCGCTTCTGGCTTTGGTTTTTATGGTATTAATTGCGATTTTTTTCACCGCCTTTGGAACAGCCATTGCTTCGCGCCTCGAAGATATGCAGGCCTTTCCTTTGATAATCAACTTTCTTATTATGCCTCTTTTCTTTCTTTCCGGAGCGCTTTTCCCGATAGAAAATGTTTCAGGGGCATTGCATACAATTACAAGCTTCAATCCACTCTCCTACGGCGTGGACGGTATTCGCGGGGCGCTGACAAATCAAATTCATTTCGGCTTCACAAGTGATTTTACTTTTTTAATCATCGTGACTTTTCTGGTACTGGCAATTGGAACATATCTTTTTTCAAAGGTTGAGGTTTGAGTTTACTGAATTTTAAGAAGTGGTAGAATAGGATTAACTAATAACTTACTACTAACTACTAGCTGCTTCCGCCAAAGGCGGATTCTCCCCTGGCGAAAACAACAACCATATGCCAGAAGAATTCAAAATCAAAAACGAGGATGTAATGCCTATGAAAAAAAGCAAGAAACCAGTGATAATTATTAGCACGGTTATTGTAGTGATTTTAGCGCTTGGCGCGCTGGGATATTTCGGCTGGAAATACTATTCAGGAAAGCAAACACAGCTTAATGAGCTGAAACAGCAATTGGAAAATCTTAAGAAAGAATCGGAAAACCTGGCCGGCCAGGCAACTACGCAGGAAAATCAAGCGGGAAATGAAGGACAGAGTGAAGAAACGGCGGACGAATATGCCGGCTGGAATATTTATACCAATTCAGAAGTAGGATATCAGCTGAAATATCCGGCTGACTGGACAGTAAAAGAAACAAGCGAACATAGTGAGATTCTGGATAAGTATGTGAAATATGTGACTTTGTATACTCCTGGCAAGAAATATTTTCTTCACTGGGGGCTGAAATACAAGGGTGATAATTTTGGAGCCACCGACCGTACGGGACTGGGCGCCGGGGATTTTATAAATACCGGAAAGAAAATTGCGATTCTCGGAACAGAAGTGGATGTGGTGAAGCAGGTGTATAAAGGTGAAACCCAGGAAATGTTTTTTCCTAATGCCGGGGAAACTAAAACTTCCGACGGAAAATACTCTTTTGTAAATTCATTTACATATAACACAACTCACAAATCAACCGATCCGGATCTGGCCGGAATTCCGGAGGAAAAACTAGCCGAAAAAATTCTTATATCGGTAAAAATTATTCCGCGCACGGCCGTTCAAACCGGCTGCGCTTCAACTTTGACTGCTTCTGATAAATTGGCGATAAAAACCTGGAAAACTTATAAAAACGACAAATACGACTATTCCTTTAAGTACCCGGCCGATTGGACTTACGACAAAGTAAGCGATAAGCTTATAAATTTTGAGGGAAATGATGACGTTGTTTTTTCTTGGCGAAGCGAAGAGATGACAGCACTGGGATACGAGGGCTGGGAACTGGACACAACAAAAAATTTGAAAGTAGCCTGCCAAAGCGCGAAATCGACTTATCTTGAACAAGGAGATGAGCGGATGATTTTCACCCAATTTAAAAAAGATAGTATCAACCATATGACCAACTTCGGTTACAAATACATCGGCGCCTCGCTTTCCAGCGACATGGTGGAGATGTATGACTTAATTTTGAAAAGTGTGGAATTTAGTGATTAGTAAATGTCAATCCTTCCTTCTGGAATAACACTTTTTAATTCTTCTTTCAGTTTACCATTGTCTTTGATGCAGTATGGGGTCTCCAGTTTAGACCCGTTGATATTAAGATAAATCTTCATTGCTCCCAGCTCGCATTGATCAAAGAAACGAGATAGCTTTTTAATGGTTTCCTGCTGGGAATGAGAAGGAAGAGTGATGACTAGCTTTTTCCTTTCTTTATTGTAACCGCTGCTGGTCTTTTGGATTGACTGGACTCTTTTGAAATTATCCAAATCCTGCTGGCTTATAATCTTCGCCTCATCCGCTATTAATTTAAACACACCCTCCTTATCGGAAAGTTTTCCTTCAACAATTACTATTCTATCTTCCTCCCATACTCCTGACGTTCTTTCCAGAACCTTGGGAAAAACAAGAATCTCAAGCCGCCCCTGCAAGTCCTCGATGGTCACGAAAAGCATGGTACTGTTTTGGTTTCTCACGTGAACCTTTTGAATTCTGCTTATCACTCCGCCGAGGCGGACTTTGCCGCCAACCATTTTTTTGTCGAGAGACCGGATAGGAATAACCGTTTTTTCCAGGTACTCGCGAAAATCAGAAACAGGGTGATCGCTGACGTAAAGCCCCAAAAGTTCTTTTTCCCACCCGAGCTTTTGTTTTTTAGTGGCCGGTTCAGTAGCAACCAGCGGAATAGTGGGGGGAGCAAGAATTGAATCACTAAACAAGCTTGATTGATTGGAACAACGTGACTTTTGAATATTGCGGGAAAAGATTAGGATGTTTTCTAAACTGGCAAGCAATTGATTGCGCTCGCCTAATTCGTCGAGAGCTCCAACTTTAATCAATGATTCCAGAGATTTTTTGTTCAGGTCCTTGTGCTGAATGCGCTCGGTGAAATCAGCAATACTCTTGTATTTTCCGCTGCGCTTCCTTTCCTCGACAACTTCATGGGCTATGGTATGACCGACATTTTTTATGGCATTAAGCCCAAAGCGAATCCGTTCCACCTTGTCTTCTCCGATAATCACCGCAAATTCCTCAAAACTTTCATTAACGTTGGGAGGAAGGACTTCTAGTCCCATTTCAGTGGTTTCGGCGACTTCAATGGCGATCCGGTCGATGTCATCCTGGTCGGAAGTGAGAAGCGCTGCCATAAATTCAGCCGGGAAGTGGGCTTTGAGATAAGCTGTTTGGTATCCGATAAGCGCGTAACAAGCGGCATGAGACCGGTTGAAACCATAGCCAGCAAAGGGCTCAATAAAATCAAAAACCTTTTCAGCGATTTTCTTTCCAATTCCGTTGCGGACGCAGCCCTCAACAAACTTGATCCTTTGCTGTCTGATTAGTTCGGGAATCTTTTTGCCCATCGCTTTCCGGAGAACATCGGCTTCTCCGAGAGTGAAACCGGCCAGGTCTCTGGCGATCTGCATAATTTGTTCTTGGTAAACCGCGACGCCGTAGGTGTTTTTGAGAATTGGTTCCAGTTTGGGATGAAGATAGTTGATTTTTTTCTTTCCGTGTTTTCCGGCTATGAAATCCGGAATCCACTCCATGGGTCCCGGACGGAAAAGCGCCACCATGGCGATAATATCTTCAAAGTTAGTCGGCTTGAGCTGCTTCAGATACCGCTTCATTCCCGAACTCTCCAACTGAAATACCCCGGTGGTCTTGGCTTCTTGGAGAAGCTGATAAGTTTTTTTGTCATCCAAGGGGATATCGTCAATGTTAATATCAATATTTTTTATTTTGCGCACGATTCGAAGCGCGTTTTGAATAATAGTGAGGTTTTTAAGCCCCAGAAAATCCATCTTCAAAAGTCCGATTTTTTCCACGTAGCTTGATTTAGTGGAAGAAGAATATTGGGTAACTGTCCCTTCCTTTTTCCCGGCGATTTTCTGAAGAGGGGAATATTCCGTTACCGGATTTTTCGTAATTACCACTCCGCAGGCGTGCATTGAAGCGTGACGGGCCACTCCCTCTAGGCGCCGGGCGCTGTCAATGAGTTTTTTAGCGGCGGGGTCGGACTGGTATAATTGCCTGAATTCACTGGCTTGATCCAGCGCGTCTTCAATAGAAGAAAAAATCGGGATCATTTTAGCCGCTTTGTCGCAAAAATCGTAAGGGTATCCTAGGGCTCGGCCGGCATCGCGGATAGCGGCGCGCGCCGCCATTGTTCCAAAAGTGATGATTTGGGCCACTTGATCATGCCCATATTTTTGGCGCACATAATCAATTACTTCGTCGCGCCGATCATCAGCAAAATCCATATCAATATCGGGCATTGAGATTCTTTCCGGGTTGAGAAAGCGTTCGAATAAGAGATTATATTTAATAGGATCAATATTGGTTATTCCAATAAGATAAGAAACCAAGCTTCCCGCAGCGCTTCCCCGGCCAGGTCCGACAACGATTTTGTTTTGTTTGGCCCAGTTGACAAAGTCCTGGACGATCAGAAAATACGAAGCAAAAGCGGTCTTTTCTATGACCGAGAGCTCATATTCCATTCGCTGGCGGTGTTCTTCAGTAAACCCTTTTCCGAATCTTTTTTCCAGTCCTTCTTCAGCAAGATGCCGAAGATAACTCTCTGGAGTAAAACCAGAAGGGACTTCTATTTCAGGCAGAATGGTTTTTCCCAAGTGAAGTTCAAAGTTAATTTGATCTACTATTTTTTGAGTGTTCGCGAGGGCTTCCGGAATATGCCGGAAGGTCTCTTTCAGTTCCGCCGGCGTTCTCATTGAAAGATCAAAAGCAGTGAGATTCATCCGGTCTTTTTCCTGAACCTTCCGGTTGGTTTGAATGCAAATCAGAATATCCTGAATCGGCGAGTCGTCCTTTTGCACGTAATGAACATCGCTAGTGGCAACAACCGGAATTCCGGTCTCGCGGGAAATTTTTATTATCCCCTCGCTGGCAATTTTTTGCGCCGGATAATTTGGATGATCTTGCAATTCCAAAAAGAAATTACCCCGGCCAAAAATTTTTTCGTATTCCAGGGCTGCCTGCTTCGCCCTTTCATATTTACCAGAAACAATATGGGAAGGAATTTCTCCCTCGATGCAGCCGCTAAGGCCTATCAAGCCCTCTGAATGGCGGCGCAGAATTTCTTTATCAATCCTGGGCTTGTAATAAAACCCTTCAAGATGGGATACGGAAATAAGTTTCATTAAGTTTTTGTATCCCTTCTCGTTTTTAACTAAAAGGATGAGATGATAACGAAGACGGTCTTCGGCAGTCGGATTTTTATTGGCCAGCCCATTGGGAGCCAGATACATCTCGCAGCCGATGATCGGTTTTATTCCCCGCTCTTTGGCTTTAATGAAAAATTCCACGGCGCCATAGAGCACTCCGTGGTCAGTGAGAGCCAGGGAGTCCATGCCCAGTTCCTTGGCGCGATCAAGAAGCTCGTCGATTTTGGCGAGACCGTCGAGAAGAGAATAATGAGAGTGGACATGTAAATGAGTGAATTTGGGTTTTGCGGTTTCGGACATAATTCGTGTTTAAAAAATCCCAATTTCAAAACCCAAATGTCAAATAAAATCCAAAAAATTAAAAATAAAAAACGGCCTTATGGAGCGTTTAAAAAATCTTGGAAATTTGAGCTTTGAAATTTGACATTTTTTTATTCTATCCTCATTCCCCGGGTTGCCCCTTTGGAGTTTGCAGGGTAGTTCTCTACGAATTACTAATCACATACGAATGTACGAATCCGTGATTTGATTATAGCAGGTTTGGGGAAAAAGAAAAGAAGCGACGGTTTATATGTCGCTTCTAGCGGTTTTTAAACAAGGAATGCTTCACATTACCAAGGCGTCCTTCTTCGGGTTTTACTCTCAATTTTGCCAATATCAGTTGGTAATTTGTTCAGTTCCACCATTTTTTCGTAGAAGCTTTTTAAGCTTCTTCCGGAGGCCTTTAATGCTTCGTGCAAATAAAGAATTATAACTGCCGGAAGAAGGATAATTAATCCTGCTAATACTTTTAAAACTTCTATCGGATGAAGGTACCACCTATAACTTTTCATTAGTTCCTCCTTTGCTGTGAACTTATTTAAGATGTTATAATAAATTTATGAAAAAGTCAACCTTTGAACTAGAAAATAAATTATTGAATGATGGCTATGATTTTATTATCGGCATTGATGAGGCGGGGAGAGGGCCATTGGCGGGCCCCGTCGTTGCTGCTGCAACGATAACCCGCAATTTCCAATTTCCAAATCTCAATTTCCAAAAAAATGTCAAATGTCAAATGTCAAATGTCAAGATGTTTGATCTTATCCGCGATTCAAAAACCTTATCTGCGAAGCAGCGGGAAAAATTATTTGATTTCATTCAAGAACACTTTTACGTAGGGATCGGAATTTGCGATCACCGGACAATTGACAAGGTAAATATTTTGCAAGCGAGTTTTTTGGCGATGAAAGCGGCCCTATCAGACCTGAAATCAAAAATCAAAAATCAAAAATCAAAATTACAATTTAAAAATCAAAAAGAAATATTAGACACCAGGTACAAAATACCAGATACAAAATACATAGTACTCGTTGATGGCAAGCACAAAATTCCCAATTTTTCCCATAAGCAAAAAAATATCGTCAGCGGTGACAAACTTGTGAAATCCATTTCCGCTGCTTCAATTGCGGCTAAAGTCACCCGTGACCGGATAATGTTGAAAATGCATAAAAAATATCCACACTATGGATTTAGATTAAAAAAGCATGGACCTTGCCGAATTCACCGGAAAAGTTTTAAGCCGGTAGAAAAACTTGTCAAAGCAAAGAAATGATGATAACTTAACAATGTAGCCATTAACAGTTTAGCAATTTACGATTATGTCTGTACCAAAGCAGCGTCATACTAAAGGCAGAAGAGATCGAAAAAGGAAAAGATTCACAGTTCGCGCCAAGAAAATGCAAACTTGCCCGAAATGCTCAAAACCGGTGCTCCCTCACCGCGTTTGTTTGGTATGCGGTTATTATAAAGGAAGGGAAATCATGGACACGCTTAAAAAGTCAAAAGGCAAAAAAGTAAAAAAATAGAGATGACTCCCCGCACCAAATTCCGTTAATTCTCTACGAACTACGAATTTTTACGAATGTACGAATCTTGGTTGTTTTATTTTTTCGTACTTTAGTACTTGTTCGTAATTCTTAGGCAACTTCATGGCAAATAGACATCTTCAGCGTTCCGTGGCGATGCAGTCCCTTTTTGAGTGGGATTTTCAAGGGCGCAAAAATGAAGAAGTGCCAGAGATTGTCGAACGCAATGTTCAAGAATTTGCTTCCGGACTGGAGGATTCCAGTTTTGTCAAATCACTGGTGGAGGGAGTCCTAAAAAACCGCGATAAAATAGACGCTTTAATAGAAAAATGCGCTCCCGAGTGGCCGCTGGACCAGGTGACGGCCGTGGATCGCAATATTCTGCGGCTGGGGATTTATGAGCTGATGTTTGGCAATTATGAGGAGGTTCCTCCCAAAGTGGCTATAAATGAGGCAATTGAGCTGGCTAAGACCTTTGGAGGGGAAAATTCCGCCCGGTTTGTCAATGGTGTGCTGGGAACAATTTATCGGGAAATGGGAGAGCCCCTTAAAGACGATGATGGCCAGAAGAGAAAACAAAAAGCGGAAGAAATAAAGAAAAATAGTGGAAAATAGTTAATTTTTTAAATCCGAAATCCCAAGCTCAAATTTCAAATAAAATCCAAAATCCCAAATCTAAAATTTATTAATTTGGAATTGGAATTTCATTTGGCATTTGGATTTTGAACTTTGGATTTATCATCTTTATGATTGAAAATCTTTCCAAAAAGCTCGGAGTAAAGTTTAAAAATCAGGATTTGCTTCAGTCGGCGGTGACTCATCGCTCTTACCTTAATGAAAATCGTAGTTACGGAATAGAGCATAATGAACGGCTCGAGTTTCTGGGTGACGCGGTTTTGGAATTGATTATCACTGAATACTTGTATAAAACTTACTCCAACCCTGAAGGAGAGCTAACTAGCTGGAGATCGGCTTTGGTCAATGGAGAAAATCTGGCAAAAATCGCCGGAGAGCTGGGAGTGGAAGAATTCCTACTTATGAGCAAAGGTGAAGCCAAGGATACGGGGAGAGCCCGTCAATATTTGCTGGCCAATGCTCTGGAAGCCATTATTGGAGCGATCTATCTTGACAGAGGATACCAGGAAGTCCAGCAATTTGTTTTGAAGTACATCGTGGCAAATTTAGACGAGGTATTGAAGAAAGGACTTTATCTTGACGCGAAAAGCGTTTTTCAGGAAAAGTCCCAGGAGGAAGAAAAGATCACCCCTTCCTACCGGGTGCTAGAGGAATGGGGGCCCGACCATGACAGGCATTTTGTGGTAGGCGTGTTTCTTGGTGAAGAGTTGATTGCCAAAGGGGAAGGAAAGTCAAAGCAGGAAGCCCAGCGGGAGGCGGCAAAAAAAGGATTGGAAGTTAAAAGATGGATGTAGTAGATACTAAGATACTGGGATATTAGGATATTCATTGAAGTTTGTAGAAATTAAAGGGGAGAAGTTATCCACAATTGATGAAAAATTATATTTTGCTATAATTAACCTAATAGAACAGGGAAGAACAAATTTTAAAAGGAGGACTTGAGGGGTGCATAGTCATGACGCATTTTTGTTTTTTAACAATAAAAAAGGAGAGAGAATATTATGCCCGAAAATTGGTGGTATCTTATTTTTGAAACTTTTCTAAACCCTGTCAAGTTGATAACTGGTGTAATAGTTGTGGCGCTAACCTACGTTGTCCTATATTTCATATTCGGCCGCGATAAAAAATCCTGTTTATTGAAAGGAGGTGATTACGGTAAAAAAGCCAGAGGGAAAATGTTGTAAGATTCATCATGTTGTTTACTGGATTTATGTGCTACGCTCTAATCTTGCAAGATTAGAGCGTAATAAATTTTTCATTAAAAGGAGGTCACCATGATTTTTACAAGGATTTTCAAAAAAATTGCAACTAAAAATTCTTTGTAAAAGGAGGTGATCGGGCAACGGCTATCAGAAGTAGACGACCCAATCTAGACGGATAACCGGTTTATAAAAAAGAGAGGTGAAATTTAATTTAGGCCGTTCGTGCCAAATTTGACTGGTTATTTCGCAACCAGGGGGCAGAGCGCTTCCTTGGAGATTTCAAAAGATAGAGGGCTGGATTTATCCAGCCCTTTTTAAATTGTTCGACAGCTTGAAAAATGGTACAATAGTTCCATACGAATAATAATTCAGATGATATCCAAATTAAGAACGAATTCGGATAGTAATTCGGATATAATTCGGGTAGGAATTCGTATCTATGTACGACATAATAATCAAAAACGGGAAGATTATTGACGGTACCGGCCAGCCGATGTTTGCGGCTGACATTGGAATTAAAGAGAGCAAAATAAAAGAAATAGGAGATCTCCATAATGAAAACGCGGAGGTTGTTATCAATGCTGAAAATCACTATGTGGCGCCGGGATTTATTGACGTCAATAACCACTCTGATACCTACTGGAGGATTTTTCTGGATCCGGAACTCCCGAGTTTGATTTATCAGGGAATCACCACCGTTGTTGGTGGAAACTGCGGATCGTCACTGGCTCCCTTAGTCAATCAGGAAATTATTCAAGCAATTCAAAAATGGGCGGATATCCGAAAGGTCAATCTTAACTGGCTGACCATGAAGGATTTCCTGGCGGAGATAGAGTGCCGAAAGCCCTCTGTTAATTTCGCCACTTTGGTGGGCCACAGCACGCTGCGCAGGGGACTGCTTGGCAATGAAGTCAGGAGTTTGAACACGGAGGAGTTGAAAATAATGAAAAGGATGCTGAAAAACGCTCTGAAAGAAGGAGCCCTTGGTCTTTCCACGGGCTTGGTTTATACTCATGCCAAATTGGCCTCCGAAAAAGAAATTGCTGAAATTGCCGAAGTCGTCAGCAGCTACGGGGGCGTGTATACGACTCACGTTCGGGGAGAATCCCAGGAGCTTTTGGAAGCAGTCGAAGAAGCAATCAAGACCGCTTCAGCCACGGGAGTGAAATTGCAGATCTCCCACCTCAAGGCGATTGGCGAAAAGAATTGGCACTTGATGGATGAAGCGCTAAATCTTATTGAAACCGCCCGCACCAGCGGAATTGACGTGAACTTTGATGTTTATCCTTACACCGTAACGGGTTCGGTTCTTTATATCCTTCTTCCTGACTGGGTAGCGGAAGGAGGAAAAAGGGCGATGATCCACCGGCTCAAAGACCCTAATATTCGCGTGCGGGTATTGCGGGAAATGGAAGAGGATAATTTTGATTATTCCAAAGTCGTCATTTCCATTTCTCCTTTGGATAAAACCCTCACGAGAAAAAGAGTTGTTGATATTGCCCGGGCGCAGGAAAAAACGGTTGAGGAAATAATTGTTGATCTTTTAATAGCCAGCGAGGGAAGAGTCATAACGATGATGGACGTGTTGAGTGAGAAAAATGTGGCCAAAGCCATTCAGCATCCTTTTTCCATAATTTCCTCCAACGGCGCGGGGTACAGCATAGAGCATAGCGAATCAGGAGAAGTGGTTCACCCCCGCAATTTCGGATCGTTCCCCCGGGTGCTGGCCCGCTATGTCCGGGAAAAAGGGATTTTAAGTTGGGAGGAAGCCATTCACAAGATGAGCAGCAAACCGGCGGAGAAATTCGGGATTAAAAAGCGTGGCGTACTTGAAAAAGGAAATGTCGCTGATGTTATTGTCTTTCATCCGGAGGATATTCAGGATCTGGCTACTCCGGAAAATCCCTATCAATATTCACAAGGGATGCAGTGGGTCATTATAAATGGAGAAGTGGTAATGGAAAAAGGGAATTATTTGGGCAAAAGGGCGGGAGAAGTGATCAGAAGATCTTCGTCAAGGTGGTTTTGAAATAAATCAAAAATTAAAATGCAAAAATCAAAATGACAATGCAAAGTCCAAAAAGAATAATTTTCTTTTTATATTTTAATTTGTCATTCCTGCCCGCCGGCGGGCAGGTTGAATTATTATTATGGATTTAACTTTCTTCAAAAACAAAAGGGTTACCGTTTTTGGTTTGGGATTGCAGGGAGGAGGAGTAGGAACGGTAAAATTCTTGGTAAAGCAGGGAGCACGGGTAATAGTTACCGATATCAAAGCCAAGGAACAGCTGGTCCCTTCGCTCGAAGCTCTCAAGGGGCTGAAAGGCGTTGAATTTGTTTTAGGCCAGCATCACCGGGAAGATTTCATCAAAGTGGATATGGTAGTGAAAACCCCTCCTGTTCCCTGGAACAATGAATATGTAAAACTGGCGCTAGCTCATAACATTCCGGTGGAGATGGACTCCAGTTTGTTTTTTAAGTTCTGCAAAAATCCTATTATCGGAGTGACTGGTACGAAAGGAAAGACAACAACAGCCACACTAATTTATGAGATTTTGAAACTGGCCGGGAAAAATCCCGTGAAGGTCGGAATCGGCCAGGCATCCGTGCTGGATAGATTAGAACTCTTAAAAAAGGATTCGGTGGTGGTGTTTGAACTGTCCAGTTGGCGGCTGTCGGCTTTGGGAAAAGCGCAAATGAGTCCTCACATCGCGGTGATTAAGAATATTCTTCCTGACCATCTTAACTATTATAGAACCATTGACGACTATCTGACTGACAAAGAAAATATTTTCCTTTATCAGAAACCCAAGGACTTTCTGATTATCAATGAAGACGATGAAAGGTTGAGAGAATCATCTAAAAAGGCCAAGTCGCAGATAATCAGATTTTCCGGACGTCCGATCAAGGAGGGGAAAGCGGTATTTCGCGAAGACAATTTTATTTATCTTAACGACGGCGTGGATACCAAGAAACTTGTAGATATTAAAGATATTAAGATTCCCGGCGAGCATAATATTTATAACATTATGGCTGCCGCTGCCGCCGCCTATGTTTACGGAATACCAATTGAGCAAATAAAAAAGGCAGTAGTCGATTTTTTCGGCGTTCCGCACCGGCTGGAATTCGTGAGAGAACTTCGCGGCGTTCGCTATTTCAACGACACGGCGGCGACCATTCCTGATGCGATGATGAGTGCCCTTGAGTCATTTGTGGAGCCGATTGTTCTAATCGCCGGCGGAACTGACAAGAAACTGGATTTTTCCCGGGCCGGAGAAGAGATTTTAAAGAAAGTTAAATATCTGGTACTCCTTAAAGGCGATGCAACAGAAAAACTTCTGGAGTGTATTGGAAAAAATTTACCCGAGAAAGAAAAAGGACAGAGCATAGAATTTGAAGTGGTTGATTCCATGCAAAGGGCGGTAGAGCTGGCTTCTCAAAAAGCAGAAGAAGGGGATGTCGTGCTTCTTTCGCCGGGAGCGGCGAGCTTTGGATTATTTTTAAACGAGTTTGACCGCGGAGATAAGTTCCGGGAGGCGGTTAACACTATTGAGTAGCTTAAATACAACCAGAGCGAAGTGAATTCCAAAGGTTGACAAAAGGTGAAAATTGGCCTATAATAGATATAAGAACAAGTAAAAGGGTGTTTCTAGGGTGAAACGCCTTTTTTGATTTTTTGCTATGAAAAGCCATTTTCAGAGCATTTTTAGGATAAGAAGTCCAAAGCTGCTAGTTGCAACAGCCGTTCTTTTCGGCATGCTTGTGTTCTTTCAAGCCCAACCGGTTTGGGCTAGCGAAGTAACGGTTCAAAATATTATTCAACTGGTAAATAAAGAGAGAATCTCACAAGGACTGGATGCGCTAACAGAAAACTCGCTGCTTTCGCAAGCAGCCCGGGAGAAAGTCAGTGATATGGTCAAAAATAATTATTTTTCCCATACTTCGCCAAGTGGAATATCTCCCTGGCACTGGGTAGAAAAAAGCGGCTACGATTACAAGTATGCAGGAGAGCTCCGGCTGTGGGAGTTGTCCGCTCACTGGAAAATGAACCAGCCAAGCAACCGGTGGAAGAAAAAACGGCCAGTCAGGAGAAAAGCCAATCACTTATTCCTTTGTCAAAAAGCTTGTATTTTGAGCAGGTTGGAGAGGTTAAAAAAACGGAAACAGGATGCGCCAATGGACTGTGTTATTTTAACCAGGCCAATAGCTTGTTTTATCCGGAAAGAAAAATTTCAGAAGAAGCAGCTTGGCTTGTGGCCGTGGTCGTTCTTCTGCTTTCCATTATTTTCAATGCGATAACGCTTTCCCGCCAGAATAGCCACAATCCTTTCATTGCCGCTAATACCGTAATCTTGCTTATGGTTTTAACATCGGTGATTTTCTGGAAGATGTAGCTACATGTTAGAGCAAGGAGAGAGTAATAATGCTGAATAATGACTTTTTAATATAGCGGAAACCGGTTCCTTAACATAAAAACATAAACAAAAAAGGGGAATATAAAAAAACTTTAAAGGCAAGAATCCTTGCCTTTCCCTTTAAGTAGGGAAATAATATTAAAAAGAAACGATCCAGAATCGTTTCTTTTTTGTTCTCCTCCGCTCAAATACCCAGCGGCTTGCCGCGGGGATAAAGGCGAAAGATATTAAAGAAGTTCCAGTGATAATAAAAGGGCTTTGGCGAATTTCGCTAGACACCTCGCAGCTTAACTGCGAGGAGCTTCATTTTGCGGTTTCTTGAAAAAAATAGAAAGGTAGAATATACTAAAGAAGTATGGAACAATTCGAGATTATCGGTGGGAAAAAGCTAAAAGGGGCGGTAACAGTTAACAGCTCTAAGAATGCAGCTGTTGCTTTATTAATGGCATCTCTTATTAATAAGGGGAAAACTACACTTAAAAATGTGCCCCAAATTGAAGAAGTTAACCGGCTAGTCGAGGTGCTTAAAAGCATTGGAGTAAAAATTTCGGCAAAAGGCAGGAATCTTGAGATAACTTCACCGGAAAAAATTGAAATTGGAAAAATTAACAGAACATCGGCGAAAAAGACAAGATCAATCGTTCTTATGATCGGAGCATTAGCGGGAAAATTGAAAAATTATACTATTCCCCAATGTGGGGGATGCCGCCTGGGCAGCAGAACTGTTGTTCCTCACTTTATGGCTCTTAAAAATCTCGGATTGATAATTAGTACAAACAGTAAGGGTTTTAGGGTCAATTCAAAAAAACTTAAACCGGCGGAAAAAATTGTCCTTTATGAAACGGGTGACACAGCTACCGAAAACGCGCTTTTGGCAGCCGCTCAAGCAAAAGGAAAAACAACAATAAAATTAGCATCAGCTAATTATATGGTCCAAGACCTTTGCTTCCTGCTTGAAAAAATGGGAGTGAAGATAAAAGGAATAGGAACAGGAACACTTGAGGTTTATGGTATGAGAAATATAAAAAAGGATGTGGTTTATAAAATTAGTGAGGATCCAATAGAAGCCATGTTTTTTCTTTCCATCGCGGCTACTTGTCAGGCAAATCTGAAAGTAAAAAGATGCCCGATTGATTTTTTGGACCTTGAACTCTTAAAACTTTCCAAAATGGGATTACGCTATAAAATAGTAAGACGCTATGCATCCGGAAATGGGAAAACGAAATTGGCCGATATCGTAACATGGCCTTCAAAGCTAGTGGCGCTTGAGGACAAAATTCATCCTCTTCCTTCAGCGGGGATAAATATAGACAACCTCCCGTTCTTTGTCCCTATTGCCTGCGTGGCTAGAGGAAAAACACTTATTCATGACTGGGTTTATGAAAATAGAGCGATTTATTTTACGGAACTTAATAAGCTGGGAGCGCGGGTAACCCTTCTTGATACTCATAGAGTAAATATTGAAGGACCTGCGAAATTAAAAGGTTCGAAAATTTTATGCCCGCCGGCGCTTCGCCCAGCGGCGATAATTCTAGTCGCCATGCTCGCGGCCAAAGGTAAGTCAATTTTAAAAGGCGTTTATCCGATAAATAGGGGATATGAAAATTTGGAAGAACGGCTCAAAAAAATCGGAGCAGATATAAAATTTTTTTCAAACAATGAAAAATAAAACGCAAAACTTAATACCAGGAAAAGATTGTATTGGGGTCGAAGGAGGCGTCTTGATTTTTAATAAAAAAGGCGAGGTACTTTTGATGAAACGGAGTAAAAATTCCAAGAATGAAGCTGATTGGTGGTCGAAACCCGGCGGAGCAGTGGATTTTAATGAAAAAGCAATAGATGCGATGAAAAGGGAAATAAAAGAAGAATTGAATGTTGATATAAATATCTGGGGCTATTTGCCGCATACTGATCATATTATAAGAAGAGAAAAGCAGCACTGGGTAGCTATAAATTATTTAACAAACATAAAAAAGGGGAAACTGAAAATAATGGAACCACATAAGTGTGAAGAAATCAGATGGTTTAGCATGAAAAAATTGCCAAAAAGAATTACTCAAACTGCTAGAGAACCAATTAAGAATTATTTGGCGGGGAAATTTATCAAGTTATAGTAGTGTCATTCCCGCGGAAGCGGGAATCCAGTATTTATCTTTCTGGATTCCGGCTCGGAGGCCGGAATGACATAATTATATGATTCGTATATTCGTAAGTGATTAGTAATTAGTAGCCGTATGAGTTTATTTGTCCGAAAAATTGGAATTGATCTGGGGACAGCCAATACTCTGGTTTTTGTTCCTGGGCGCGGAGTGGTCATCAACGAGCCATCAGTGGTGGCCATTTCTATTTTAGAAAATGAAGTGCTAGCAGTAGGAAACCAGGCAAAAGAAATGCTCGGGCGCACTCCGGACTCAATCGTCGCTAGCCGTCCTCTCAAAGACGGAGTAATCGCCGATTACCGGATAACCGAGGCAATGCTCAAATATTTCATCAACAAAGTGACTGGCAAAGTTCGTATTTTCCGTCCAGAGGTGATGATTTCCATTCCGGCGGGAATTACTTCAACTGAACGCCGGGCAGTCGTTGATGCCGCTATCAAAGCCGGAGCGAAAGCCGCCTACATCGTGAAAGAGCCATTGCTTGCGGCTATTGGTGCGGGAGTTCCCATTCACAGCGCCCAGGGAAATATGATAATTAACACCGGCGGCGGCACCACGGAAATTGCCATTATCTCACTGGGAGGAGTAGTGGCGGCTCACAGCGCTCGGGTAGGCGGCAACAAACTCGACCAGGCCATTTCCGACTACGTTAAGCGCAAATACGGTTTGGCAATCGGAGAAAGAACCGCCGAAGAAATAAAAATAAGCATCGGATCAGCTATTGCTCAAGTTAAAGAAGAATATATCGAGGTCCGCGGCCGCGACTTGATGGGAGGGCTTCCCAAAATGATCCGGGTATCTTCCAATGAAGTGACAGAAGCCATTCAGGATGAATTGCGTGAAATTATTAATGCCATCAAAAAGGTCTTTCAGGAAACACCACCGGAACTGGCGGCAGATGTTATTGATAAGGGAATGGTGCTTTCGGGAGGAAGCGCTCTGCTTCGCAATTTCGACCAGCTGATCACTAAAACAATAGGAGTTCCCTGTTACGTGGCCGACGATCCTCTGTTTTGCGTGATAAAAGGGATTGGAATAGCTCTGGATAATTTGGAGGTGTACAAAAGGACAATAATGCTGACGAAATAATTCATATAACATATAACATGAAACATGTAACAGAATAATTGTTTTATGTTTTATGCTTTATGCTTCATGTTGATTGGCATTGATGCTTCCCGGGCTTTTATTAAAAACCGCACGGGAATTGAGGAATATTCTTATCAAGTAATCAGAAACCTGGTCCCGCTACTTAAAGATGATCAGGTTGTTTTATATGTGAGAAAAAATCAAAAATCAAAAATCAAAAATCAAAATGTCAATGTAAAAATTAAAATTATTAAATTTCCCTTTTTATGGACTCAATTAGGTTTGTCGCTGGAAATGCTGTTTCACCCCGTTGACGTATTGTTTATCCCGGCGCATACGGTACCGATAATCCATTCCAAAAATACAATCGTGACAATCCACGGACTGGAATATGAATTTTTCCCGCGGGCTTATTCTTTTTGGGAAAGATTATATATGCGCTGGTCGATAAGAAATTCGTGCCGGTGGGCAAAAAAAATAATCGCGGTTTCAAATAATACTAAAAAAGATTTAATGAGATTGTATAAGGTGCCGGAAGAGAAGATTGAAGTTATTTATGAAGGCTATGAGGATTGTCATTCCGGGCTTGACCCGGAATCTAGTCTAAAAAACTTAGATGCTACACTGGATTCCCGTTTTCACGGGAATGACAAATATTTATTATTCATCGGCCGATTAGAAGAACGCAAAAATATAGTTGGTATTATTAGGGCCTTTGAGATATTAAAAAAGCAACATAAAATTCCGCACAAATTAATACTCGCCGGAAAATTCGGTTATGGTGAAGATAAAATAAAAAATTATATTTCCAAATCGTCTTATAAGTCCGAGATAATTACGCCTGGATATATTAGCGAAGAAGAAAAATGGGAACTTTTAAAAAATTCCGACGTATTTTTATTCCCGACTTTTTATGAAGGTTTTGGCCTGCCGATTCTTGAAGCCCAAAGCGCGGGAGTGCCGGTGGTGGCGGGTAATAATTCGTCAATACTGGAGATCACTACAGTATCTGCCTCCCCTCAGATGAGGGGAGGAAATGAAGGAGGGGAGTTGAAAAAAACATATGATCAGCCCCTCACTCTTAATCCCTCTCCCCATTTGGGGCGAGGGGGAGTAGAGTCCACACTTTTAGTGAATCCTCATAACCCCGAAAAAATTGCCGAAGCAGCCTATAAGCTTATTTCTAACAAGGCCTTGAGAGATGATATAATACAAAGAGGCTATGAGAATGTGAAGAGGTTTGGGTGGGGAAAGTGCGCTGATCAAATTGCTAAATTATTAACAAAATAAAAAAGGAGCAAGTTCGATTACATAAACTTGCCCCTTACTCCGGTTGTTTCTATTGATCTAACATCGAAATCCGTTGAACCAGAAATTTAACATACGCCATGCCATTTGTATAATGATACCAATTACGAAAAGTATAGCAAAAAAAGCATATGCAAGTGGATAAACTAAGAAGAAAACCCATTTTGATGATTTAAAATCTGATTCTGAAAATTCCTTTTTTTGGCTTTCTCGTAAGCGATCCACATATCTTTCTGGTTTTCCTGATTCTTTCCAAGAAGCAAATACATGTGCTACTGGGAATGCCCATCTTGCATAAAAACCTACAGAAATAAGTCCGAGCAATAAATATGCAGGGATGATATATACAAACGGAAT
Organism: Candidatus Moraniibacteriota bacterium; assembly: GCA_026396275.1. NCBI lineage: Bacteria > Candidatus Moraniibacteriota > Candidatus Moraniibacteriota bacterium. Next base: position 50,754 of record JAPLXC010000004.1, read on the forward strand.
TCCTAACATATTGTCCTCCTAAAGAACTAGAATTTTGAAATCTAACCTAGCAAGATTTCAATAGACAATAATAGCATACCCATGCAAAAAAGTCAAGCCCGTAAAGATGCTTCGCATCCATGGGCCAAGGAATTAAAAGTAGCTCTTATTCACGATTTTCTCCTTTACCCTGGCGGGGCGGAGAGGGTTTTGGAAGTGCTCGCGGAGATGTTTCCGGAAGCGCCTATTTATACGTTACTTTATGATCCGGAAAAAATGAGGGGGAAGTTTTCCGGTAAGGACATTCGCGTTTCATATCTCCAGAAATTTCCTAAGTTTTTACGCAAACGCTACCAGTGGCTTCTGCCGCTTTTCCTGGTTGTTCCGGAAACGTTCGATCTTCGCGATTTTGATCTGGTAATATCGTCTTCCGGCGCCTGGTCAAAAGGAATTGTTACCAAGCTCAATACCATTCATATCGCCTACATTCACTCGCCGATGCGCTTTGTGTGGGACTATAACGAGCGGTACCTAAAAGAACAAGGACAAAAGAAAATCTGCTTATTAAAAAGGTTTATTTTAAGCTACGCCCGCCTCTGGGATCGCCTGGCAGCCGACCGGCCGGATTATTTGATCGCTAATTCGAAGTACACACAGGAAAGGATAAAAAAATATTACCGGCGTGAAAGCACGGTTATTTACCCGCCGGCATATATTGATGTCGTTGCGAGAAGCGAAGCGGCGCGGCAATCTCGTTCAAATAAGGATAGTGTTATTACTCCGGGGTCCCTCGATTTTGCTCGGGACGAAGAGAAATTCTTTCTCGTCGTTTCCCGTCTCTCTCCCTACAAAAAAGTTGACGTTGCGGTCGAGGCCTTCAATAAACTAGAACTGCCTTTAGTTGTTATTGGAGAAGGGAAGCAGGAAAAGTACCTGAAGCTAATCGCTCGAGGAAATATTCAGATACTGGGCTGGCAGAATGATGAAACAGTAGAGCGTTATTATTCAGGTGCCCGGGCTTTTATATTTCCCGCCGAAGACGACTTTGGCATTACGATGGTTGAAGCAATGAGTCATGGTATTCCAGTAATTGCCTATGGCAAGGGCGGGGCAATAGAGATAGTTCAAGAGGCAGTTACCGGAGAGTTTTTTCATGCCCAAACGCCGGAAGTTCTGGCTGACGGAGTGAGAAGATTTATGGAGAAGGAAAAAAAATATGATAAGGAAAAGATAAGAAAAAAAGCGGAGGAATTCAGTAAGGAGAAATTTAAGAAAGAGTTCAGGGAGTTTGTAAATCATATAACATATAACGTATAACCTTTTTGTTTTATGTTATATGTTTCATGCTTTATGAATATAATTGGCCATCAAAAAATACTAAATTTACTGGATCGAAGCTTAAAGCGGGACAGTATTTCCCAGGCCTATCTTTTTGCCGGCCCAGAGTCAGTAGGGAAATTTACCATTGCCCAGGAATTTGCCAAAAGCGCAATTAACGGAACTGATTTTATCTCATCAGTCAGCCGTAAAAGAGATGAAAAAAGCCGACCCCTTTTAGATTTAATAATCGTGGAACCCGAGAAAGAAGAAAAAAGGGGAATTACAAAGGAAAAGGAAATAAAAATAGAGCAAATACGGAAAGCCCGGAAAAACCTTCTGCTTTTTCCTTTTCAGAGAAAATATAAAGTGTTAATCGTAGACAATGCGCACCGAATGAATGAAGCATCCCAAAACGCGTTGCTGAAAATTTTGGAAGAACCCAACTCCACCTCCGTTATTATTTTAGTCACCCATGATGAATCAAGAATTCTGCCCACGCTTAAATCGAGATGTCAAAAAATATTATTTTCCCTCGTCAGTGAAGAAAAAATAAAAAAAGGTCTTGAGAAAAAAGGAATGCTGGTTAGCAACGAGCTTATTTCCTTGTCTCTCGGTCGTCCCGGAATAGCTCTGACTATCAGCGATAAAAGGGAAGAGTTTCTTTTGAGGCAGGAAGCATTGGAACAGCTCCAGGGCCTTCCGGCGCAAAGCTTAAACCAGCGGCTGGAAATGGCGGAAGAATTGTCAAAAAACATAGTTAAGACGGCAAAAAAATTAGAGCTGTGGATCTGGATAACGCGTTTGCAGGGACTGAAAGAATTTCAGCGGAAGGAGCAATCCGGCCAGAAGAATTTCAGCCGGGCTGAACTAATTGAAAAAAGCCTTTCTGTTCTTCAGCAGACCAATGCCAATAGCCGTCTGGTGCTGGAGAATTTATTAATAAATCTTTGAAATGGTCTTTTGGAGAAATAGAAAAAAAGATTCAAAAAAAATCCTTCTGCGCAAAAGCACTCGAGAGTTTCCGCGCCGCTCTTTCGATGACCCACCCCGATTTTTAAAAGTGCTTTATTATATTTTGCTGATGCTGTTTTTGGGGGTAACAGTATATGTTTTCTTTTTTTCTTCCTTTCTTCAAGTAAAGTCGTTCGCAATAAAGGGAATAAAAAGTTTGCCTTCCGAGGAAGTCCTGAGAAAAATAACTTCTCCGCTGGAGGGGAATTATCTGGGGTTTGTTCCCAGGAATAATTTGGTCTTGATTTCTGAAGAAAAACTGAAAAGTGATCTCTCGCGCCAGTTTCGAAGGATTAAATCAGTGGAAATCAAAAAGTCCTTTCCCGATCTTTTAGCAATAAACATTGAAGAGAGGGTATCACTAGTTCTCTGGTGCTCGGGAGGCCCCTGCTATCTAGTTGACGAACAGGGATACGCCTATAATAATGCTGACCTCGATTCTCCGGAAGTAACCCAGAATAATTTAATCCGGCTGGTTGATATAAGTGCCCAGCCAGTAAACATCGGCGAACGCTTGCTCAGTAGCGAGTATCTGAATTTTGTGATTGCCGCCAGAGAAGCCCTTAAGAAAGAGTTAGGTATAGAGCTATCCGATGAGTTTCAAACAAGATCGCGTTTTGCGGAAGAAATTCAGATTGAGACATCCGAGGGCTGGAAGGCATATCTTTCCAGTCAGCTGCCTCTTAATCAGTCGGTAAGGACGCTCAAAACCTTTCTGGAGGAAGAAGTTGATTCATCAAAACGCGGCCGCTTGGAATACGTGGATTTGCGGGTGAATAATAAAGTTTATTATAAAATGAAAGAAGAAGATAAAAGTCAAAATGTTTCGGAGGATAAATCAGAGGATAAGAAAGGAAAATCCGAGGAGTGAGTAATAAAGTTTCCTAAAGTTGAACTTTAGAATTTACTTTACTTTGCCGGAATGTAATAGATGAAAATTGAGTCGCCGGCCCGGGCGTAAGGCGAATATGACTTCAGCCACTCGTAGCTTTTTTCTCCCGGCTGTTTTGCCTTGCTGATGTTTTCCATCAAGAAACCGGCGGAGATGGCGTACCATCCTGCTTCGGGATTATTACCGGAATGCCAGGGGATAAAAGCGTTGCCAAAATAATAGCCGGGATTCGATCCGCCGAAGTAATCAATGCGGATTTTGCTGATGGGGTCTTGCGGATGTGATTGATTGTAATCGCTGACCCAATTCCGCAGCCGCTTCAGATCCTGCCCCCAGTCAGCGTTTGAATCCGTGACGTACTTATATCCATTCTTCGGTCCTCCCACCAGTTGGTTAAAATAAGAAAGATAGCTGGGAAAGAATATTAACGGTTCCAATACAATCCAGATTACCAATCCCGCCAGGATTATTTTGAAGGTCTTTTTGGTTGTTTCGGAGTTGGCGCTTTTGATCCAATCAAATACTTTTTTGGAGACCAGAACATAGGCAAAGGGAAGAATGGGAAATAAATGGCGAAAACCAATATTAAGATTGCCGGTAATGCTAAGGTAGACATAGAGAGCGATAAAAGCCAGCATTGTGTAATAGGCGACTCCGGTTTGCAGATAAAATTTAATTGTTCCTCCGATTTTTGCCAATATATTACCCGGGTAGGAAAATATGTTTTTTACGGTCTGAAAAATAGCTAAACCCGCCGCAGCCAGGAGAAGCAGAAGGAAAGGAATTGTTTCTTTAATAAGAAATACTACGGGGAAGTAAGCCGGGGAAGCATGATTGGAAACATTTCCCAGGAAGTAATAAGTATTGCCTCCTTCCACGCGCACAAAGACCATAAAGACGCCCAGAAAATATTCACTCAAGGGCTTGAGAAAAGAAATAGCGCTCATTTTAATAACAATGGATTTAGAAATAATTCCCATTCCGGAATCGGAAAAAACTGCTTTGGAAATATCCTGGACTTTTTCAGCCGGCATATTAAAGGTGTTGTAAAAGTACACAATCCAAATTATTGCGAAGCAGATGATAATAATAAGCATATACTTCCCAACGTACTCCCAAATTTTTGCCCAGCGGAATCGAGAGTCGCTTCTCTGGTCGAAACCCGGCTTCTTTTTCGCCAGCGCGTAGGTGATTGCAATGATTCCAAAAACAGGAAAGAGGAGAACGCCGGAAAACTTGGCCAGTTCCGCCAGAGCCAGGAATACGCCGGCCAGCACGGTGTTTTTCCAGTTCGGGTTTTTGACGAATTTTACGAAGAAGTAAAAAGCGATAAAAATAAAAGCAGCGATTCCAATATCCGTGGTAACGTAATGATTGTGGCCCAGAATGTTGGGGTCAAAAGCGTAAAGAACAAGGGCAAAAAGTCCGGCGGCGGTTCCGGCCAGTTCTTTCGTCCAGCGGAAGATGAAAAATCCCAAAAGCAATGCAACCAGCAAAATCGGAACCCGCGACCAAAAAGTAATCGCGTCAGCGTTATTTTGATGGATGAATTTATTTCCTAGATTCCATTGCTCGTTGACACCGCTCATCCAAGCCGGATCATCAGTCGGGAACTTGACGTTGAGAAAAAGCAAAGGAATGCCGGCCAGATCCTTGAGAAGGGGCGGATGTTCGGGGTTAAGCCGCATGTCGTTGTATTTCACGTAGGTGTAAGCTGAGGGAATATGCGCCTGTTCATCCATTGTTGTTGACTCCTGGGAAAAAACTATCAGGGAAACGGCAAAAAACCAGCCGAGAATTGCCAAAACAATGAAGGTGGAATATTTTTTAAGCATAGTGGTTTGGTAATTTTAATTTATAATTACGGCTATAAAATCCGAAGGATAGCCGGGTCTTGAGTCAATTTTTTCCACTTTGGCGTTAGGATAAAATGTTTTCAGCCGGTCAATAACACCTTGATTGTAGCCCATAAGGATAATAACCATAGGTTTTTCAAGCACAATATCAGAACCGCGTTTTAAAAATATCACTTCTCCTGCCTTCCGGTAGGTCAGGTATTTAATCACATGAGCGCTGATAGGAAGACCGTCTTCCATAATCTTGCCGCTTCCGTTGACGAAAACATATTTGTGAATGGAAGCCGGGGTGCTATTGAGGTAAAGCGACATATTTTTCAGGTTTTCATTAAACTGTCCGTGCTGTTCCGGCCGGTGATTCCAAAATACGAAATATTTAATTGTCTCGGTGGCGCCTATAGAGATAAAAGCGATGGCAAGGAGAGAAATGACAGAGAGTTTGAAAAAGTATCCTGCCCGTCCTGCTCTTCCCAAAACCCACAGGATGGAGATGGTGGCAATGATAAAAACCACCGGCATTGTTCCAATTGAACGCAAAGCATGAGGAAGCCCTTCAGCAGTGAGAAACTCCGGCATAAGCATCACCACAAACCAGGCCAAAAGAAAAAGATAAATCTCAAATTTTTTGTCCCGGACACCGTGACGGAAACGCAAAATGAGAAGGTGCGCGGTCTTTATCACCAGATATATCAGCCCGGTTAGGAAGAAAAATCCCGCAATCGGATTAAGAATGGGATAAGGCGGGTAATTATGCCGCCAGTTCTGGTCGCCCCAGAAATTGTATTTTATCAAACTTAATCCCAAACTTTTTCCCAGTGTTTCGAAAAGATGCCCTTTGTTGACTTCGGAGGAAAACACCGAAATGCTGCCGGAGCGGGACTGAAAATGTTCCGGGTGTTTGACAAAATCGTAAAGCATGGGAGAAACCACAACCAAAATGGCAATAGCAAAAACAATAATTGGCTTCCAATTTTCCTTAAGAAAATTTTTCCGGTTGATAAGAAGAATTATAAAGAGTGATACCAAAATAAGAGGAGCAATCCGAAAGGCGATATAAGTGTGGAATCCCAGTCCGAAAATAAGACCGGCTAAAATAAAATTTAAATAATGTTTCGTCCGCAGGCCGCGGAAGAGGAAATAAAAAGAGAAAGTGAGTAAAAAAGGGACCATAATTGCCCGGAAAGAAATGCGGGAAAAATTAATGGCCCAAAAGGAGAAGGCCAGAAGATACGCGGCAATCAGCCCCGATCGGGTGCTGCGAAACAGCTCCTTTGTCAGAAGATAGATTCCTAAAACGGTTAGTGTTCCGAAAAGAATTGACCAAAACTTAATCCCCAGTATGGTATTCCCGAATATTTTAATGGAAAAGGAGATAAGGTTCATAAATAATCCCTCCCGGCCATAGTTGTTGGTGTAAAAAATTTTGTAATCGCCGGTTTCATTGGCTAAAATCGCATCGGTGCCGTTCACTGATTCGTCGGGATAAATGCCGGCCGGGATACTGTCGATTTTATAAATTCGCAAAAACAGGGCAGTCAAAACTATCGCTGAAATCAATATCGCGTTGGCAATTTTTTCATTTCTGTTTTTCATTGGTTTGTGTTTTTAGCCGTGTTTCTCCGCCTACGCAGAAGACCGCGGACATGAGACCGGGGATGAATGTTATATAACTCTTCTGCTTCGACGGATTTCACTCCGCCGAAGAAAAAGGCAATACCGGATGCGCAAGTTTGCGGAGATTCATTTTCCTACTCCATTATAGCATAAATTTCTGATTATTTGGTTATGCACACGCATTCATCGCGAAGCGCTTTTGTGGTATAATTGAATCAAACAAACGAAGTAAGATTTAAGCCAATAGAGACCTGGTCTCTCTTTTGGGATTTGAAAAATGAAAGATAAAGGAAATATTATTAATGTATATTCGAGCGATCAAGGAAAAAACAGGCCCCGTCTTTTCGACATGCTTAAGGAAAATTCCGGTTCTGGTGAGAAAATAACTAGTGAGGAGAAAAAATTACCTGAAAAAAGCGTTGGGGCAACTTCAGGTTCGGAATTTAAACCGCTGGAGAAGCCAAGCGGAATTGATTCCGAAAAGGGGATAGAAAGTGAACAGCTAAAAGCCGTTCCGGAAAAACCGTTTGATGAGAAGCAAAAAGAGCGGCTGCTTAGTAAGGAAAATAAAATATTTTTAGATGATTTTAAAGAAAAGATTGAAAAAGGAATCCTGAAAAAACTTAACAAATCGGATGAGAAAGAAAATGAAAAATTGGAAGCTAAAAAAATTAGTAAAGCGCTAGAAACCCTTTCTGTACTCAATAAAGGCAGAACATTAGCAATCGAGAGAGGTGATAATTGGTCAGATATTAATATTCGCAAGACGCAACCGGATGAGGTTGAGGAATTAAGTCCAGAAGGATTAAAATTAGTTCTGTCCAAAGAAGAAGAATACAATGCAGGACTAAGAAAATTAAGTGAAAAAAAGGAAAAAGAAAAAGAATTAACAAAAAGGGATAAGGGAAAGAAAGAAGGAAAGAAAATAACTTTCAAAACAAAAAAAGAAACTAAGCAAGTTAAAGAAGAAAAAACCGAACTGTTAAAGAGTTCTATTGTTGTGGCCCTAGAAAAAACTAGCGGAATGCCGCAGGAGAGTATTAAGAAGGAGAAAGAAGCTGATAAGGAAACACCAGAAACATCTACAGCGAAGGAAGATATAAGCGCTGAAGACGCAAAAAAACGCAACGAGGAATATATCCGCAAGCACCGGGAGGAAATGAAAGATTATCACCCTCGTATGAAGGCGGAAGAGGTTGAAAGAAAAAGAGCGGAAAAAGCCCAGAAAGAAATTGAAGCTACAGAATCAGATAAAGAAAAGGCGAAGCGCGAGTACAAAGAAACGCAGGAAAGGCAGGAAAAATTAAGGCAATCAAAAGAAGAACTAGATCAAGCCCGCCCCGACTATGCCGAGATGGATTATAAAAAAAGAAAATTATGGATGAATGTGAGAAATTATTTCGGCAATATTATCGGGAAGGGTTGGAAAAGCAGATTTAGGAATGACATAGAAACTGAAAAGGCAAAAGATTCAAGCGGCGAAGAAAGGGAAGTTATCAAAGACGAGGATGTCGCCTATATGGAAGCGATCTATTACAACAAGCTCTTTAACTACAAAAACGCAGTTTTGGAAGATATTCGGGAGCGGGGACTTTCCGGAGAAGAAATTAAAAAAGAATTGGCCAAAGAAATACTCTTTTTAGATCACGATGAACCGCTTAATTTATGCAATGCCCGCACGCAGGCCAGAACTGAATATCTAAAGCAGGATAAAAGTTTGTTTCATCTAGCGGAAATGACAATTACCAGATTCCTTAATTTCTACAACAAGCTCCCGCGCAAAACAAAATGGGCAATCACCGCCGGAGTGTGGGCAAGCGGATCAGCAGCTTTAATTGGCGGAAAAAGGATTTTAGCCGGCCTCATAATGGGTGCGGGAACAGCGCAATTTTTAGATGTCGTAGAAAGACAACTTGACTTTCGAAAGTCCCGCAGGGAAACAGAGAAGATGCTAGCGGGATTTGAAGGAAGAGATGACCAACTGAAGGATTTGGATAAGATTCTTAAAGAAAAAATTTTTCAGTCCGATGCCAAGTTTCAGCGCCGCAAATGGCTGTCATTCTATAATAGAGCAGTGGGAACGCTAGTCGCGACTGCAATTTGCTCCGGCGCTATGGCGGAAATTACTCACTGGCTTTCGGAAAAACTGGGACTGGCTGTTCCCGAAAAACTTCCTTCAGAAGAAAAAGTAACAGCGCCGGAAGGGGCAATAGCACCGGAAGAAACGCCAGCGGAAGTTGTGTCACCGGTGGAACTGGCGGTGGAAAAGGGAAGCAGTTTGGAGGGGTCAATAATAAATTATCTTGAGCAAAATCCGGATTTAATGGAAAAGTATCAAGGACTTCATGGCGGGCGGGAATTTAATTCCGGGCAAATCGCCCACCGGATGGCGCTGGAGTGGGCAAAGGATAACCCGAATTTCCCCGAAGGGCCGCCGAGTTTAATCCATCCGGATACTAAAATAACCATTGATCCGGAGAATTTAAAGATAATAAATGTTGAAGACCCGCAAGACCTCGGATATTTGCCGGAAAAAGAGGAGTTGGCAGGAAGCGTGCGAGAAAAGATAGCTGAAGAAATAAAAAAGCCAGAATTTGCCCGCGCGGTTGAACTTGAGCACGCGGGACTGCGCGAATCCCCGGGTGATTTTGCGGCGGAAATTGACGAGTTGAACCAAAGCCAGATTGAAGAAGCGGAAAATCGTTTTTCTGAACTGGATCAGGATGTTAAAGAAGCTCAAGAAGATATTCTTCGCCGTTACGATACCAACTATGACGGGCGCTTGGATGACTGGGAAAAGCAAGACGGAGGCGCGGAGGCGGATCTTGAGCGAATTGAATCAATGGAGCAGCAGAAAGAAATGGAAGCGGGAAAAATAGAACAACTGGCAAATTCCATCGGTGATTTTAAGTCCAATGTGACGGCACTGCGTAAAGGACTCTCATTGGGTGATATCAATAACTGGAGCGCAATGAAGAATATGACATTTGAAAATGCGCAGGATACCATGGATATTTCTTTTCGCAAAAAACTTTCTTTGCTAGTCAAGTACTGCCGTGATGAACTCAAACTGGGAAATACCGCTCGCCCTCGATCCGAGGAGACACTGGAGGAATGGACCCGGAGAATTGCCCGGATTGCTCCGCCAATAAAAGATAAGGCATTTTAATTAAAGTAATTTTTTTAATTTTTTAAAATTTATGGACCAATTATCCGACAGCCAGAATCCGGCCGTCAAGCAATTAATCAAAGAGCTGGGCATAGAAAAACTTCCCCAGGACGCCCAAAGCGACATAATTATCAAAGCGTCAGAAGCGCTTCTCAAGAGAATTTTTCTGGAAACGATGGAACAGTTGGGCGAAGAAAGCCGGACCCAGTACGAAAAGATGATTATTGACGGCGCCTCGCCGGCCCAAATGGAAGAATTTCTGAAAGCCAGCATTCCAAATTACGAAGGGGTTGTCCAAAAAGTAATCGATGAGTTTAAAGAGGAAATAAAAGGTAATTTATAACTTAATAACTTAACTGCCTGACTGCCCACAACTCAATTTCAAAGTTTCCGGTTGTAGGTTGTTAGCGCTTAGTTTATGTCCAACCTCGAACCAATTGAAGAAAAAGATCTTAACATAGAGGGAAAATTCAAAGGCGAGAAAAAAGAGACGCCTCAACCAGAGGCAGAAAAAGAAATTTTTAAAATTGAAAAAGAAACGCCGCCTGAAACAAACCCGGCTGAAAAAGAGGGCGCTTACGGAAAAATACTTTCTAAAATAAAACAATTGGGCCAGCCGGTTTTAGGCGAGGAAGAAATAAAATCCGACGCCGAGAGTGTTTTTCAAAAGAACGACGCCCAGAGCCAAATCCAGCATCTGGTGGACATAGCATTGCAAAAAGGAGTAGTCCACGCGGTAAAAGTGGCCAGTCACCTGGAAAATAATTATGTGCTGGATATGTTTCATGATAAACTGCTAGCAGATGAGCTCCACAAGGCGCTTACTGAAAAAGGACTGATAAAAGATCTGTAAATTGTAAGAAAGTAAAACAAAAATAGCAACAAAAAAATGTTTCCCTTTGATCTCAACGCGATTTTTATCCCAGCTGTTGCGCTTTTGTCACTGGCAGTGTTTACCAGCGGCGCTTATTTGATGTTTCGCAGCTTTTTTCTTTTCCGGGCCCAGATCAGTCGTTCTATAAACACGGACTTGGAAGTAGTGCGGGTGTCCCGGCTGATGATAAAGAAAGAGGAACAAGTGAAAGAAGGATGGAAGGAGGAAATCGGGGCGATGGAACAGCTCTTAACCACACTTTCAAATGTAAAAGAAAGGAAATCATTTTTTTTCCGCTTTCTTTATGACGAACCGAGCATTGTGTTGGAAATCGCCAAGCCCGCCCAAAGCGAAGAAATATTTTTCTACATTGCCATTCCCAAAAAGTTCAGAGAATCCGTGGAAAAGCAAATCCACGCCTATTTTCCCAATGCGTCGCTCGAAAAAGTTCCCGATTACACCATTTTTTCCCCAGTTGGCTTTACGGCGGCGGCGGTGCTCACGCTTAAAAACAAATCAGCCCTTCCCTTCAAGACCTATGAGACAATGGAAGTTGATCCGCTTAATGAACTTTCCAATGCTCTTAGCAAGTTAAAAACTGAAGAAGAAGGAGCGGCCATCCAAATTGTGCTTCGGCCGGCCGGCTTGCAGTGGAAAAGCTTCGGCCGGACAATCGCCCATAAAATGCAGCAGGGGAAACGCCTAAGGGATGTTTACTCGCCGTCTCTTGCCAGAAACTTAAGTAAGGAATTGCGGGGAATGATGGCTAGCACCAGCCAGAAAGAATTTTCTCAAAAAGAAAGAGAGGTAATTCAGCTTACCCCCGAAGAGCAGGAGCTTATCAAATCAATTGAAAGAAAGTCCAATAAAGTCGGATTCCGGGTTAATATCCGCCTGCTGTCGGCCGCGGCAACTCAACAAAAAGCCGAAGAAATCCTCTCTCATCTGGAAAACGCCTTTATTCAATTTGAAAACTCTGACATTAATCATCTGGTGGTGAAAAAAAGAGTCAAGGCAAAACGAATTGCTTTTAATTACATCTTCAGGGAGTTTAGCGAGCAAGATTCAATTATTCTCAACACCGAAGAAATAGCCAGTATCTATCATTTTCCTATTTCCACCACCGAAACGCCGAAAATAAAATGGCTCAAGGCCGGCGCGGCTCCGCCTCCGCCCAACATTCCCGCAAGCGGGATTCTTTTGGGCTACAACGATTATCGCGGGATGAAAACGGACATTCGCCTGGCGGAAGATGATCGCCGCCGCCACTTGTATGTTGTCGGGCAGACCGGCACCGGAAAATCCGCCTTTCTTCAGGAAATGGCTAAGCAGGATGTGAAGAGCGGAAAAGGAGTATGCTTTATTGATCCTCACGGGGATGCGGTGGCTGATATTCTGACGGCCGTGCCCAAAGAACGGGCTGAAGATGTGATCTTTTTTGATCCTTCCGACAGTGAGCGCCCCTTCGGGCTCAATATGCTGGAATACGACCGCCCGGAGCAGAAAACGTTCGTGATTAATGAGATGATTAATATCTTTGACAAACTTTATGATTTGAAACAGACCGGTGGGCCGATGTTTGAACAGTATATGCGAAACGCCATGCTGCTGGTGATGGAAGATCCGGCTTCCGGGTCAACGCTTATGGAAATTCCCAAGGTTCTGGCCGACGAAAAATTCAGAAGGATGAAGCTGGCCAAATGCGCCAATCCGGTAGTAAGTGACTTCTGGCTTAAGGAAGCGGAGAAAGCCGGCGGGGAAGCGGCGCTGGCCAATATGGTGCCCTACATCACTTCCAAACTAACCCAGTTCATCGCCAATGACCTGATGCGTCCCATTATCGCCCAGCAGAAAAGCACTCTGAACTTCCGCCAAATTATGGACGAGAAAAAGATTCTTCTCATTAATCTTTCCAAGGGCAAGATCGGCGAAATGAACAGCTATCTTTTGGGAATGGTGATCGTGGGAAAAATTCTGATGTCGGCTCTTTCCCGGGTGGATATTCCCGAGAGTGAAAGAGGGGACTTTTACCTTTACATTGATGAATTTCAAAACGTGACAACCGATTCCATTTCTCAAATTCTCTCTGAAGCCCGCAAGTACCGCCTCAATCTCACCATGGCTCATCAGTTTATCGGGCAGCTGCGTGAGGAAATTTCCAAAGCGGTCTTTGGAAACGTGGGATCAATTTGCGCTTTTCGGGTCGGACCGGAGGACGCGGAATTTTTGGAAAAGCAATTTGCGCCGATATTCACCGTCAATGATCTAGTAAACGCCGACAATTATAATTGCTTCGTGCGTCTTTTAATTAGCAATGAATCCACCAAGCCCTTCAATATGAAGACCTATCCGCCTACCGGCGGCGACCAGGAGGTTGCCAACCATCTCAAAGAACTCTCCCGCCTCAAATACGGCCGCGACGCGCAAATTGTCAACCGCGAGATTCTGGAACGGATAAAACTGGCCAACACGCCCGGCGAGAACGAACACCTCCCGGCTTTGTAACAAAAGGATTCCCAAACAAAAATTCCTAAAGTCCGGCTTTAGGGATTTTTAAGGTTTCTTACGTTACACTTTATTCCGATCTGGGTGAAGTGTATTAAAAGAATTTACAAATATTATTGCAAGTTAAGAAAAACCGCTCCACCTTCAGCGGTTATGAAGTAGGCCTTGTTATTTTTGGGATCAATTGAGAGCTGACGGGCGCCTTTGAGAAATTCGTGATAGTACTGGGAAATTATTTCTCCGTTTTTCCTCAGCACCACCAGCCGGGAATTGGAAATGTCAAGAACGTATAATTTTTCCATCTGGCGGGTGGTTGCCACTTTATCAAAGTGAATGGGTGTGGCGCTTTTTTCCACTGCCAGCTCCTGCTTTTTTCCCCGAAACAACTTTACCAGTTCCGCCCCGGTGGCAAGGTACACATTTTCATCTATGGCGATATCTTCCGCATCACCGAGATTCATCTCTTCTTTTAACCAGTTGGTTTTGGGCCCGAATCCGCCCTCCGCGCGGGGGTAACGGTATATTTGGTTAGAATTGACGTCAACCAGATAAAGATAGGTAAGATACGAAGCCAAAGATTGAACCTTGGCGTTTTCCGGTATCCCAATTTTATTCTCTTTAATATCGCGGGAAATGGTGCCAAAGGAGAAAATTTTGTTTCGATCAGTGAGAAGAAAAATCAGTTTAAGGTCCTCCATATAAGTTGAGTCTAGAACATTTCCGGCTTCTTGAGGCAGAGAAAATTCGCTGGTGCCGCCGTTTTCCTCCCGCTGAATTATTTTTTGCGGCGCGATAAGGAAAAGATTATTATTAGAAAATTCGGCGGTGGTTATTTTTTCACTAACAGGAATTACCTCCACCCCGGCGGAAAGATTGATATTTTTATCAGCGGCTAGAACTTCCCGCTGGCTTTTTTCCTGCGGCACGGCGGGAGGGAAAGTACTTCTTTTATTTTTTATGCCGATTATTACCAGCGGGACGATTAAAATAGCCAGAAGGATAAGGATTCCGTACAGGCGCTGCTGATAAGTCAGGACGGAAAATGCAGATCTCGCTTTTTTGAGATCAGGAAGAAACTGGCGGGTTTTTTCGCGGAAAGCAGTCAGGGTTACTTTTCCGAAAGGCGCAAAAATTTTATCCTTCACCTTTTCCGGGCGCTCTGCTGCTTGAGGCGGGGCTGGCGGAATATCAAGCGAATCTTTTCTTCTGGGTCTAAGGCCCCGCAGCAAGGAGAGAAATTTATTTATTCCTTGAGCCACAGTCATCCGCAGCCGGCTGCGCATGTTCCAGAGAGCGTCTTTAATTTTTCGCTTGAGAATTACCAACCAGAGCCGAAATTTGCCGGAAAACCGTAAGTAAATGCCGGCCAGTCGTTCTTTGAACAGGAACCAGTAGGGGCCCAAAGGAGCGCGCCGATATGTTTTTGCCTCCTCCTCTCCCTGCACATAAATATGCCCGGTTTTTTTATCAACGTAATCAGCTTCTTTTCCGGAAGGCATCGCCGGTCGGGGTTTGATTTTTTTCGGAAAGGCCTTCTCGCTGAAAACATTAAAGATATCCTCGCCGGATTCTTTTGGCTTCTCTTTTTTTCTTTTTGCCCTTTCTGCTTCAAAAACATCAATGATGATTGACGCGGCCACTTCTGTTTCGTTTACTAGGGCGGTTTTCAGGAATTGGGCAAATTTCTCCCGAGGGAAACGAGAGGCGTTTTTTTGAAGATCGGCTAAGGAGAAAATTTGAAAAATGTCATCCGAGGTAATAATGACTTTGTCTCCAGTTTTTAATGCTCCATCGGAAACATTAACAAATGTTTTGAGCGGATGGGGCTCTTCGCCGCCGGGAGCCAGTCCTTCGCTGATATCGCTCGGGATGCCGTTTCGGAAAATAAATACTTTGGCGCTGCCGGTAACGCTGAAGTGGAGCTTGTTTTTATCTTCTTCCAGAACGCAAACAGCGGCATCAATCGCTCCTAGCCAGTCAACGTTTCCATTTTTGGCCAGTTCGGAAAGGGCGACGTTGGCTTTGTGCAATGCCATATCCAAACCGTCCTCAACCGAACGCCGGGGGTTAAGGTAGTATTCTTTTTTAATAACGGAAGTCAGAAAATTGACAATGTAAGCCGAATCCTCACTTAAATTCCCGATTTTAAAAAATCCCAGAAGCTTTCCGAGCGGTTGCTGAATGATGTTAGTAGGAATGTGATAAAAGGACTCAATATAAGGCCTGAATTTTGAGTTATTGACGACAGAAATAGGGAAGATGAAAGTTTCTGTTGCCGGATCCGAGCCAATTTTTCCATTGATTTTTTGAGGCATAATTGCACCTTCAGTATAGCACAATTCTTCCAGTGCGCCACAATTTTTTGTGGATGTAAGGGGGCTTACCCCGCCCCGCCCTTTTGTCACAAAAGGGCGGGGTTTACTTTTTAAAATGTTGGTGGTAGTATACTATTTGAAGATATATGGCACTATTGTGGCTTCATCTTAGGCAAAAATATTTTAATTTCGTAAACAAGCAAATGTATGTCTGAAATTCTTGAGATTTTATTTGGCACCCGGGCCAAAGCGCGGCTGCTGCGGTTTTTTCTGCAGAATCCTGATCAGGAATATTTGCTGGCGGAGGTCGCGAAGAAAAACTTGCTGAAAAATTTTCAGGTTAGAAAAGAAATCCGCGATCTGAAAAAGATAAAGTTTATTACTAAGAGAGTAAGAAAGAGAAAAAATTCCTATATTCTAAACCAGGATTTTCCCTTTTACCCGGAACTCCGCAATCTTATCGTCAAGTCAAACATTTATCCGCAGTGCCGGAGTTTAGGAAGGGTGAAAGGCATCGGGGAAGTAAAGCTGGCGCTCATCAGCGGGACTTTTTTGAACTATCCCCGGAGCAAAGCCGACATCGTAGTAGTGGCTAACAACGTGAACCGGTCGAAACTGCGCAATGTTGTCAGCAACCTGGAAGCCGAGATCGGAAAAGAAATCAGCTATGTTTTGATGAACAGCGAGGAGTTCAAATACCGGCTAAATATGACGGATCGCTTTCTTCTTGATTTTCTGGAAGGGCCTCACGACGAGATTGTCAACAAGATTCCCACTCTGCGCCGGTTTATTGCCGGGCTGAAGAGATAAAAAAGAATGTCCACTTCACTAATCATTATTGCGGTCGTTATTGCTCTGGCCATCCTTTTTTGGCTTGTTTTTGGCGTGAAAAGAAAGCAGGATCAGGAAGAGAAAAGCGAGAAACTAGCAGTGATACTTGAGCGGCTGACAGTGCTCACAGAGGAAAACCGCGAATTGCGCCGGACAATGGACAACAAGCTTTCTGAAACTCACCGGGCTCATCAGGAACAAATCAGCCAAACGATTAAAACAGTTCGGGACGTAGTGGCGGGACTTACCAAATTGGAGGAAACAAATAAGCAAGTGATTAATTTTTCGGCCCAACTCCAGAATTTGCAGGATATTTTGAAAAATCCCAAGCAAAGGGGAGTGCTGGGGGAATATTTCCTGGAAGAGACGCTAAAAAATGTGCTGCCGCCTAATTCATACCAGATGCAATACGGTTTCAAAGACGGAACCATTGTTGACGCAGTAGTTTTTGTAAAAGAAAGAATTATTCCAGTGGATTCCAAGTTTTCTTTAGAAAATTATGAAAAGATCTTAAACACAACTGATCCCGAAGTCCGCGAAAAACATGTCAAACAATTTAAAAATGACCTCAAATTCAGAATTGATGAGACGGCTAAATATGTAAAACCTGACGAAGGAACTATGGATTTTGCCTTTATGTTTATTCCTTCAGAATCAATTTATTATGATTTATTAACGAGTGCCGTTGGAGTAGTGAACTCCAGAGATTTAATTGACTATGCCTTTAAAGATAAGCATGTTATTATTGTTTCTCCTACTTCCTTTCTGGCTTATCTTCAAACAGTCCTCCAGGGTCTTCGCGCGCTTCAAATCGAAGAAAGCGCTAAAGAGATCCGCTCTAATGTTGAAAAACTAGGCAAACACCTTCTCACTTTTGAAGAGTTTATGAAAAAATTGGGATCGAGCATGGGTACGACAGTCAGCCACTACAATTCCGCTTACAAAGAATTAGGAAAAATTGACAAGGATGTTGTTAAAATAACAGGGGGCGAAAAAAGCATCGAGCCGCTAGTGCTAGATAAGCCAAAAGAATAATAAGCAAAATTAAAATTAAAAATTATCAGTGGCTTTAAGAAAAGCAAGAGAGCAATGATTATTGAAGAAGAAAAAACAAAAGAAAGGACTAGCCTGAAAGCAAAAATCAGGCATTTTTTTGCTCAAGATTTTTTTCGCAACGCGATCGTCCACTGGGCTCTCATTGGAGCGTTTTTTTTAAACATAGCCAACTGGGGGCTTCTGGCTTTTTTCATTCGCCCAGTTGACTTTCCCATTATTCTCCACTATAACGTATATTTCGGGGTTGATCTCATTGGGGATTGGTGGCAGGCGTATTTTTTGCCCCTCATGGGAGCGGCAATTATGGCGGTTAACATAACCCTCGCCCATTTTTTTTACCGGAAAAAGGAACGGATCGCTTCCTACCTTTTGCTGCTGGCTGCTTTTTTTGTCCAGGTAGGAACTTTGATAGCCAGCGCCAGTGTTGTTTTAATAAACTACTAAAATCATGTAACTTGTAACCCAAAACCCGCAATGCGGAAACTTGCCCGGCGGTTGAAAATGAAAATTCTTGTGTTTCAGGTTACAGGTTTCAAGTTTTAGGATACTATGTTTTCTTTTCCTGATCCAAAAACTAAAAATCCGAAAGAAAGAAGATTCCAGCGGACTCTGGAGATTATTCCCGGAATCTTAACCTGGACCACCATTTTAGGAATGCTGGTGTTTTCTTTTCTGCTTCCGGTTTGGGTGGCAGTGTTCATTATTGCTTTCGACGTGTACTGGATTTATCGGACGATTTATATTACCGGCTATTCGCTGATTGCCTATCGGAAGCTTCGGGAAGGAAAAAGCATTGACTGGTGGGAGCGATGCCAGCGAATTTCTGATCCGCGCCAGTACGCTCTTGATATCGCGGAGAGAGTTAAAGCCCTCAGAAAAAATCTTGGCGGCGGACTTTCTTTAAGCGAACAGTGGAAAATAAAAAAAGAAATTCGGCGCCTGAAAAAATACCGGAGGGAAATAAAACATCTGGAACGCATCAAGGATAAAATCTGGGATTGGAGGAAAATTATTCATGTGGTCCTTCTCCCCACTGCCAACGAGCCGGCGGAAGTCATTGAACCGGCAATCCAGGCGGTAGCGGAAAGCAATTTTCCCAATCAGCAGATTATAATCCTTTTGGCCACTGAAGAGCGCGAACCGGCAGAGCAGCGCCTGAAAAAAGTAAATTACCTGAAAAACAAATTCAAGGGAGTGTTTCGCGATTTTCTGGTGACAACCCACATTGTGAAAGAAGGAGAAATGAAGTGCAAGGCCTCAAATGCCGGCTTTGCCGCCCGTCGCCTTCAGCATTACTTGGATGAGCAGGGCATTGATTATCAGCGGGTTATCCTTTCCAATTTTGACTGCGACAGTGTTTGCCATCCGCAATATTTTGCCGCTCTCACTTACGCCTACATCACCGATCCCAAGCGGCTCAAGCGGGCCTATCAGCCGCTTCCGATGTATCACAACAATATTTGGGACACTAACGCCTTTGTGCGCGTCATCGTTACCAGTTCTTCTTTTTGGCACATGTTCCAGAGCACCCGCAAAAGAATGGTGACTTTTTCTTCTCACAGCGAGCCGTTTGACACGCTGGTGAAAGTTAATTTCTGGCCGGTAAATATGATCAGCGAGGACTCAATTATTTACTGGAAATGTTTTTCCTATTTCCATGGCGACTATAAAGTAAAGCCGATTTATCTTCCCATTTCTCTTGATGCCGTGCTGGCCCAAACCTACTGGCGAACGATTAAAAATCAATATAAGCAGAAGCGGCGCTGGGCTTATGGAATAGAGAATTTCCCGGTCATTATGCGTTCTCTCTGGCCGGATAAGAAGGTTGCTCTCTTTGCTAAAATAAGAGCCGCTGTGGAAATGCTGGAAGGGCACCACTCCTGGGCTACGGCACCATTGATTTTAGCTTTTCTTGGCTGGCTTCCCTTAATTTTTGGAGGTAATCAGTTCAATGAAAGCGTGCTGGCTCACAATCTCCCTTTTATCACTCGCTATCTTATGACGCTGGCGATGTTTGGTTTAGTCGTGTCAATGTTTTTAAGTTTTGGGCTGCTGCCTCCCCGGCCGAAAAAGCATTCGCGCAAAAAATACATTTATATGTTTTTGCAGTGGATTCTTGTGCCGATTATTGCTCCCACTCTCGGAGCAATGCCCGCTATTGATTCCCAGACAAGGATTTTGATTAAAAAATATTTTGGAGAATTTTGGGTGACGGAAAAAATAAAAAAACTTTAGTTTTTTTATTTTTTCAATTCTCAATTCTCAAACAATGATTAATCTAGCAATTTTTAAATTTTAAAAATTTAGTCATTGTCCGCCAAAGGTGGATTCCCGCCTGCCGGCGAAGCAGGTAAATTGGAAATTTATAGTACTATGAATATCTCTTTATATCTTTCACCCTTTATAACTTCTTTTCTCGCGTCAGTAGTTCTGATAGCCGCTACTATTTGGCTTTGCGGAAAATTCAATGGACTGATTTCAAAAAGAAAATCTTCCCGCCATGTTTCCGGGAAAAGAATTTCCAGATTGGGCGGAGTGGCTATTATTTTATCTTTCAGTCTGGCTATTTTTTTGGACCCCAATTTGTTTATTTCCCAATCTCTCTGGGGGATACTTATTGCCTGCGGCTTGATTCTGGTCGTCGGCCTGTGGGATGATTTTCGGGAACTGGATTGGAAAACCCAGCTCTTTTTCCAAGTTGCCGTCGCGGTTTTTGTCTTTATTATGGGAGTGCGGGTGGAATATATTACTAATCCTTTCGGCGGGGTCCTGTTTTTGAATCTTGGAAAATATCTTCTTCCCAGTTTGTTTTTTGTCATTGGCTGGCTGGTGCTTCTGATGAATTCAGCCAATTGGCTGGATGGCGTTGACGGTCTAAGTGGAGGAATCTCTCTGATTGGCTCGCTTACCATATTTTTCTTAAGCTTGAAGCCCGAAGTGAATCAACCGCCGGTGGGAATTATCGCCGCGGCTTTGGCGGGCGCCCTAGCCGGATTCTTGCTTTTTAATTTCCACCCGGCGAAGATTCTTGCTGGCACCGCCGGATCGATGTTTATGGGTTTTATACTGGCGGTTCTGGCGGTCTTTGCCGGAACTAAAATCGCCACCGCACTTCTCATTATGACCATTCCCATCATTGATGCTCTCTGGGTGATTGGAGAGCGGCTTCGGGCAGGAACTTCCATTTTCAGGCCGGATCAGCGCCATCTGCATTTTAAATTGGTGGAACTTGGCTGGTCGCAGAGAAAAATTACCTTATTTTTTTACGGTGTGATTTCAGCTATTGCCTTAGTAGCGTTAAACACCCGGGCGATCGGAAAAATGATTACTATTATTTTGGTTTTGCTGATAACGGTTGCAGTCCTTATTTTTGTAAACAGAAAGTTAAAAGCGGCAAAAACTGCTTAACCTGAAAAGGGATAAAGAAACTTACTACAATGAAAAAAATATTTTTGGTATTGCTGTCGGTATTTTTATTTGGCGGGGCGGTTTATTATTTTTCCAGCAGCTGGAGCGGCGATAAAGGACCAAAAATTAATATCGGCGAAAAAGAATTTTTAGTGGAGATCGCTGATAATAGCGCAGAAAGAAGCAGGGGACTAGGGGGAAGGGAAAGCTTGTGCCAAGAGTGCGGCATGCTGTTTGAGTTTGCGCGGCCCGGCGTTCACTCTTTCTGGATGAAAAATATGCAGTTTTCCTTGGATATTATCTGGATTTTGGATGACAGAGTGGTCTTCATCGCGAAGAATGTCCCAGTGGATCTCAAAGGTGTCATTAATCCTGGCGTTTCGGCTGACAGAGTTCTTGAAATAAACGCTGGGTTGAGTGAGAAATACGGAATAAGAGAAGGAAGTCAGGTAAAAATAGGCAATTAGTTTTTCTTCATTTCGTTTGCGGCTGAAAGTGTAGATTGTCGGATGCAATAAGCAAAAGCCCCGTCGTTACGGGGCTTTTGCTGGCATTAGGCCTGATATCGAAAGAAATGATTTTCCTAAGAATAAAGAACTTAAATGTTGTATTTGTGTTTTAATTCGGTGCAACATTTTTTTAAGACAGTGACGGAACCATCACGGCATATTTGTGAAGGTTCTTAAGCTGCTTGTCGTTAAGTTGCTTTGATTGCTCAATCGCTTGTCGAATAAGGTCTTTGTTAAATTCCGCAGAAGTTCCCACAAACACTCTTCCCTTGAATTCTGCGTGTTTTCTAAGATAGTCCTCGATGTAAATCTTGTGTTCCGGAGTGAGTGATGAGTCGGGATTTTTTTCCAGGTAGTTCGCTAGCGCTCGGCGAGCTAGATGAGTGACGCCGTCTCCGCGTCCTGCCGTTTCAATGAATGATCCCTCTGTTTCTTTGCTGGCACCAGCAGTAACTTGTTCTTCTGATTTGGACGCTTCAGCTTTTTCCTCCTCCTGTGGTGTGGTTACAGCTGCTTCTTCTCCGACTTCCGCAGCTTCCTCGCTTAACTGTTCTATAGCGCCTTGCTCTTCAGTTCCAGCAGGTGTCTGCGTTCGCTTCGAATATGAATAAATTCCTCCCGCGATGGCGATAACAATGACAACGCTGATGATAATACGAAGGTTGTCTTGAATCCATCCGCGGATTGTTTGGGAGGTCTCTTCTGTTTTTTCCTCATCCATTCATATCACCTTCCTTTCTAGAGTTAATTATTAATGTACAGCTTGCGTTGAAGCCGTTCTCCCTTACCGCAAGGAAAGGGACTACTCGACCTCTTTTGTCTTTTTATTCTATCCCACGCGCTTTTTGGCGTCAACTGGACAAAAAACGGCATTTCTGGTGTAATATAAAGTTTTGTAAAATCAAATATCAAATATTAAAAATCAAAATTGTTGGATAAGTTTTTGATTTAGCTCCTTTTTTAAATGTCCGGAGGTCTTTTACAAAAACCCATTTTTTGTCTTACTAGCATCAGAAGGGTAATTTTGTGAATAATTTTTAACTTTGAAATTTTTTATTTAAAGCATGTTGTACCCAAATATAAAAAATGGAAGCTCCAGGTGAAGAAGCAATAAATATTTTTAAATTTTGCTTTGTCATTTTTCATTTTGATATTTGATTTTTGATTTTAATAGGCTGTGGATAACTTTCTTGCATTGATTTTTTAAAAATATGTTCTATAATTATAAGTAGGGAATAAAATACTGTTGACATATTTTCCGAAAAGGTATTGTACTAATATAAAGAGAGTGGTATAATAAACATAACAAACGGTTTTTAAAAATAAAAAGTAAAACAAAAATTTTGTTGGAACCTCGCGCGACATTATTGCTGCGCAATTAGAGATTTAAACAAAATTATCGAAAGGAGGTGACTCAAATGGCAAAGAAAAAAGCAAAGAAAAAGAAGAAGAAAAGATAATTCTTCTTGTACGTTTTCTTTTTTTGGTTTAGTTCTAAACCAAAAGTTAGCTTAAACCCCCGCTTTCTGGCGGGGGTTTAGCGTATTAAAAAGTCAAAAATTAAAGGTTAAAAGTCAAAATTTTAGTGTCTTGTGAAGCGGAACATTTGTTTAGATTATGACTTCACAGACCCTCCATTTGCTGGCGAGATCTTTGTGGAATTTTATCTTTGACGCAGGAAAGCAAGATTTTATCAGTTTAGAAATTTTTAATTTTTGTTCATGACTGATTTCCATGAAACATGTAACATGGAGCATGGAACACTCGTTTTTTAATTTATTTAATTGTTTTAAAAGTTTTGCGTAATATCCCAATCCGTTCTGCGGACTAAATAAGGCGGATTTTGGTTCATATTTTCTGACGCTTTTCAGGGCTGGACTATATATTTCTTTCGAAAGATAAGGGAGATTAGCTAAAACGATTAAATTGTTGCATTGCTGCATTGTTAAATTGTTAATAAGCTTTTTGTTTTTTAATAAATCAGATTTGAAAAAATAGATATGTTTGTCAACTTTGTGTTTCTTAGCGTTATATTTTGCGACTAACAGAGCCTTTTGGGAAATATCCGTGCCATAAAAATTAATATTGTTATATGTTCCATGCTTCATGTTATATGCTAGTGAAATAATGATATTTCCGCTTCCCGTACCCACATCAATAATAATATTTTGTAACCCGTAACCCGCAACCTGTAATTTGTTTTTTTTAAGTTCTTTTAGCACTAAATCAACCAGTAATTCGGTTTCGGGGCGGGGGATGAGAACGTTTTTGTTAACTTTGAAATCCAAGCTATAAAATTCTTTGCGGCCTAGAATATAAGCCAGCGGTTCATGCCTCCGCCTTCTTTTTATTAAAGTTTTAAGTCGCGAGTTGTGAGTGGCTGATATTTTATAATCCGGGTGGGCAAGCACAAATTCCCGCGGTTTTTTAAGAACAGAGGCGATGATGAGTTCCAGATCCAAGAAATCTATTTTTTTATAGTAATTGATGCAAAAATCTTTGATGGTTTTCATAAATTTCTAATTTCTAATTAACCTAATTTCTAATCAAATCCCAATTTAAAAATGACCAAAAAATTATTTACTAGTTGGTCATTGGGATTTATTTAGGTCAATTAGAAATTAGGAATTAGAAATTTTCAATTTAATGTCTTCTTCTTGTAAGGTATTAATAAGATCTTCAATATTTCCATCGAGGATTACTGGGATATTGCTCCAAGATTTTTTTATCCGGTGATCAGTGACGCGGTCCTGGGGAAAATTGTAAGTTCTGATTTTTTCACTGCGGTCCCCGGTGCCAATTTGGGATTTCCGGGCGTCGCCTATTTCTTTAGATCTTTTTTCTTCTTCCATTTGCAAAAGGCGCGAGCGCAAAACCTTCATCGCCTTTTCGCGGTTTTTTAGCTGAGACTTTTCATCTTGGCAGGAAACGACGAGACCGGTGAGCAGATGAGTAATGCGTACGGCGCTATTGGTAGTATTAACCGACTGGCCGCCCGGTCCCGAGGAGGCAAAAGTATCAATGCGAATGTCATTGGGATCAATTTTAAGTTCAACTTCTTCGGCTTGGGGAAGGATGGCAACGGTGGCGGTGGAAGTGTGGATCCGCCCTGATTTTTCCGTTTCCGGGATCCTCTGGACCCGATGAACGCCGGATTCGTACTTCATTTTGCCATATGCTCCAGCACCGTTAATTTCAAAAATAATTTCCTTGAATCCGCCGATGCCGATGCGGTTGGAATTAAGGATGATGGCTTTCCAGCTGTTTTTTTCAACGTAGCGAGAATACATCCGGAAAAGATCGGCGGCAAAAAGAGCCGATTCGTCTCCGCCGGCGCCGGCCCGGATTTCCACGATGATATTTTTGCTGTCATTGGGATTCTTGAGAACAAGCAGTTTTTCCAGCTCTTTTTCCAGTGCTTCTTTCTTCCGGGACAGTTTCATATTTTCCTCCATTGCCATTTGTTTGAGTTCCGGATCCTCATCAGAGTTAATAATTTTGGCATTCTCTTTCATTACTTTTTCAATTTTCTCCAGTTCTTCAGCGACTCTTACGATTTCCGCCAGTTCCGCCTGCCTTTTGCCCAACTCCGCCATTTTTCGGGAATCAGAAATAATCTCGGGCAATCCGAGCTTTTCCTGAATTTGCTGGTATTCTTTTTTCAGTTCTTCAATTTGATTTTTCATCCCGTTTTGCTACAATTTAACTATAATTTTAGCTTAAAAATAAGCAAAAGTCAATTAATTTGCATAAAAACGAGTTAAGTGAAATAATCATTTTTTTTATTTATTTGAAATATCTGGCGATTTATTTTTTTAACTCAAATAAAACCATGGAAAATAAAATGGAAACAAGCGGAGCAACATCCGAAAAAGAAAATAAATTAAAGGCCGAAAAACTTCATTCAGTTATTACTCGATCTCTTGCAGATGCAAGTGAATATTTTTTAGAAGACATTCCGATATCCAAGGAGGAGATAATCGAACTCATACCCGGTATTTATAAAGATTATCAGATTGATGAAGCTATCCCATCCGATGATATTATAGACAAACTTTATCCGTTATTTTTGGAAGATTGGGAAAGAGAAAGAAAAGATAGGGCTGGCTTTGAAAGAGATGAGGATTGGCCTGATCCAAGTGATTGGCCAACAGACATTAAAATAGAAGATTCTTATCCTGATTTTGAAACATGGAAAAAATCAAGTGTTTTAAAAACATCTGAAAGTCCAAGGGAAAAATCGGTAGAGCGCCTCATGTCATTGCATGATTTTTTGAATTTGCTAAAGGAAGAAATAATATCCGAGCTTTCCAAGATAGATAATGTGGGATTAACCGATGAGCAAAAGGAATATTTGGGCATA
>JAPLXC010000005.1 GCA_026396275.1 Candidatus Moraniibacteriota bacterium
CGGATTAAATTCAACTTGTATGCCCATAAAATTTAATCAACTTTAATTCTTTTTAATCTTATACCAATAAATTAATTTATTGTGGTGAGAAAATCGGGACGGAACTCAAGATTAACAGTACAGCTTAAAAAATATCTAAAAATTAGCAAAAAAATTATCCCAATAAATCAGACCAGAAGCGATGATGAGGATATCGACTGAGCAGACTAGTTGGCCTATATCGTTTCGTTTTAATCATTTCTTTCTTTTCCTCCCCCATTAATTCTTTTAGCCATTTTCTTACTTTCTCGTCTTCATGGCTTAGCCACTGATCGGTTCGATGAATTGTTTCGCTCCCAACCCTCAATTTTCTCTGAATTTCCTCGTAACTTTTCTCACCAATCAAACACTGAGCGATCTGAATACGCCTTGCCAACATCAGTATTTCACTGGCTGTCAAAATCCCTAAAAAGAAATTCGTCATCTCCTTTCGACTCTTCAGTTTTTCAATAACCCTGAAGAATTCAGCAATTGCCTCTTGCCGTTTTTCTTTTTCAATATCTAACGGTTTTACCTTTCCCATAATTTCAATATTACATCAATAAATTAATTTATGGAAGTAGGCAGTATAACTTTATTTAAAGCTTAAAATTTTACTTGTCAAATATGATTTGACAGCAATTTTTTCTATTTCTCCTTCATCGGTGGGAAGATGACTGTTTCGCGGATGGATTTATTCATAATGAAAGCGAAGAAGCGTTCGCTCATGCCAAAGCCGACTGCCGGCGGCATGCCGTAGGAAAGCGCTTCAATAAAGTCCTCATCCAGCATTTGCGCCTCTTCGTCTCCGGCAGAGCGCAGTTTCATCTGCTCAATAAATCTGCTTCGCTGGTCAATCGGGTCATTGAGCTCGGAAAAGCCGTTGCCCAATTCCACTCCTCCGGCAAATATCTGGAAGCGCAAAACTTTTTTAGCGTTAGCCGGATCTTTCTTGGCCAGCGGAGAAACCTCAATAGGATGGCCGACTAAAAAACAGGGTTGGATAATTTTTGGCCGAACGGTTTTTTTGAAAATTGTGTCAATCATTCTTCCCTTTCCGTAAGTTTTTTCGTACTTTATCCCGAGTTTATCCGCTTTTGTACGAAGATCTTCGGCGGACAAGTCCGCTTCAAGATCCAATCCAGTCGCTTTTTTAAATTCAGTAAAATAATCGACTCGAGGCCACTGACCGTCCCATTTAATTTCGTGATTATCGTATTTGGAAGTCGAACTTCCAAGTAGCTTTTTCACTATTTTTTTATACATTTTTTCAACAAACTCCATCCCCTGCTCCATATTGCAATAAGCCCAATAAAATTCCATTTGCAGATAATCCTGAAGATGCTCCGTGTCTATGCCTTCGTTGCGGAAAACTTTACCGATTTCAAATACTTTTTCGTAACCGCCGACCAGCAGGCGCTTAAGAGGGAGTTCCAGCGATATGCGAAGATAAAAGTCGCGGTCAAGGGCGTTATGGCGGGTAATAAACGGTCGGGCGTCGGCTCCGCCGGGAATAGCTTCCAGCGCCGGCGTATCCACTTCCAAAAATCCTTCGCGTACCAGAAATTCCCTTGTTGTTTGCCAAAAAATATTTTTCTTTTTAAAGATTTCTCGTGTTTCGGCATTCATCAAGAGATCAAGATATCTTCTCCGTAAAAGTTCCTCAATGTCTTTGAGTCCGTAATATTCCGTCGGGATGGGGCGCATATTCTTTGCCAGTATTTTCCAGTCAAAAACATCCAGTGTTTTTTCCTCTTTTTTGGTCTTAAATAATTTTCCCTTGACTTCAATAAAGTCGCCGATTTCAATGTTGTCAATAAATAATTTATATTTATTCCCTCCGACATTTTTTTTGCTTAAAAATATCTGAATTTTTGCTGTTCCGTCCTCAATATGGGCAAAAGCTGACCCGCCCATTGGCCGAAGGGATTTCACTCGGCCGACCAAATAAATTTCGCTGGCGGCGAGCTTGTCGAAACATTCCAGAGCCTCTCCATTAGTGAAACTCCGCTGTGACTGTTCCGGGTATGGTTCCATTCCGGCTTTTTTTAGAGCTTCGAGTTTTTGCAATTTAGTTTTAATAATATCTTCGCGCATGCTTATAATTTAACTTATTTAAAGGAAATTGGCAAATAAAAAGGACTGCGACTCGCACAGTCCTTTAGCAGCAATCAATGAGCAATTTACTTTTTATCTTTTGCCAGTTCCTTAATTGGGCAAAAGCCGTACCAAGTACATAATTTCATATCGCAACCGCCATAATATCCGCCTTTGCACTTTTCCATTTTCTTCACCTCCTATTTTACTTCACATCCAAAATCTTATACCGAACTCTACCATTGGGCGTTTCCACTTCAACCGCATCTCCTTTGACGCGGCTCATAAAAGCCCGACCCATCGGGGATTCGTTGGAAATTTTAAATTCGGTCGGATTGGCCTCGTTTGAACCGACAATTTGAAATTCCATCTCACTGCCATTAAATTTCACTTTCACCCGTGATCCAATCTGAATGCCGATAACCGACCTGTCATGCTTCACTATCTGAGAATCCTTGATAATCATTTCCAGCTCCGCTACGCGGGCCTCGTTTTCATTCTGCTGGCGCTTGGCCTCGGCGTATTCGGCGTTTTCGGATAGATCCCCTTGTTCCTTGGCTTCCTTGATCGCCTGGGCTATTTCCTGCCGCATTACTGTTTTTCGCCAGTCAAGTTCCTCCTGAAGTTTTTTGAACCCTTCTCTAGTAATGAGTCGTGCCATTTTATTGATTGTCTTTAACTTTTTAAAAGAGGCCGCTGAAAAAGCAGCAGTCCCCCGAAATAAACCCCGCGGAAATATTGACACTGATTATCTAAAAATACTACTTTTATGGAATTTTATCAAGAGATAATTACTGCTTCAAAGCAGGTGATTTTCTTGCGGGGCAAAAAAGCAAACCCATCATATCAAATAATGCCAGGATGTCAAGCGCCGAAAATATTTTCTATTTTCTCAATCACTTCAAAGCGCAAAATGTCGCGCATAGTTACGGCAATCATCAGAACAATGAGCAGAACAAATCCGATTGTATGAACCAGCTGTTCGACTTTCCGACTAACTGGAGAACCCTTGAGTTTTTCAATTAAAATGAATAATATCCGGCCGCCGTCCAGCGCAGGAAAAGGAAGTCCGTTTATAATCCCCAAATTTATGCTAAGAAGAGCCGCGAACTGTAAAATATAAACCAATCCCAGTTCAGTTACTTGCTTGGTAAGGTAGGCAATCCCCACCGGTCCGGACACGTCTACGGCCACTTTTTCTCCCACGACCAGTCCTTTTATTATGTCAGCCAGAGTCACAAAAATTGTAACAATCAAATCAAAAGTTGTTTCAAAGCCCTTTATCAGCGCCTCGTACCACGGATATTTTAACACGGCTGTCTGGACTAATGAGATGCCTAGCGCTCCCTGATCGGCCGGATGTTCTAGACGGGGAGTGCCCTCAAGATCCAGCAGTTTTTTTCCGCGCTTGATCTCAAATGCGATTTCTCTTCCTTTATGATCATTAATCACTTTCTGAACATCTGAGATTCGAGAAAAGGGAGCCGCGCATTGGGGAATATCTATTTTACATCCTACGATTTCATCACCGATCTGCATCCCCATCAGTTCCGCTGGAGAGCCAGGAATAATCTGGGAAATTTGAATTTTTGATCCTTTGAGCGGCAGCTGTGATTCATCTACCGGCTGGGGAGCGCCA
Source organism: Candidatus Moraniibacteriota bacterium (assembly GCA_026396275.1). Taxonomy (NCBI): domain Bacteria; phylum Candidatus Moraniibacteriota; species Candidatus Moraniibacteriota bacterium. The sequence goes on from JAPLXC010000005.1 coordinate 3,755, forward strand.
ACGGCGTAAACGGCCGCGAGTAAAAGCCAAGCCAGCAAAAAATTCATAATGATTCCGGCCGCCAGCACCTTAATTCTGGTCCAGGCTGATTTTCCGGCGAAACTGTCCGGATCGGAACGCTCTGAACCATCTTCCCCTTTAATTTTGACAAATCCGCCCAGAGGAATCCAGTTCAATGAATAGACAGTACCCGCTTTCAATTGACCCTTTTCTATTGCCTCATTAGAAACAGTTTGCTTTTTTCCGAAAATAAAATTCCACTTCTTTACCGGAACGATTTGATCAATCTCTTGAATTCTATCTGTCACTTTTTCCTCAATTATTTCTCTTGAGCCAATTTGATAGTCAGAAATTTGAACTTCTTCTGTTCGCTTTTCGGCTACTTTTTCTATTTTCTGACCAGTTAGAATCTGAAAACCAAAAATCCTGGGAGGAAACCCGAAGCCGAACTCTTCGGCGGCAATGCCATTTCTCCGCGCCAGCAAAAAATGCCCCAACTCGTGGACGAATATGAGCAAGCCGAGTACAATAATAAAAACTAGCGCCGTAAGCATAAATTCATCTTTTATTGCTAAATCTTGAACTTAAAAATCCAAATGTCAAAACCCAAATTATTTCAAATCAAGTCAAAATGCTTAAATTTTTAAAATTTAGTCATTTGAAATTGATTTGGCCATTTGAACTTTGAACTTTGGATTTCATACCGTCATTATCTCTCTTTCTTTCTTATCCCTTAACTCTTCAATCTGTTTATTATATTCATCAACAACTTTCTGCAATTTGTCTTTGCTCCGAAATTTGTCATCTTCGGAAATCTTTCCTTTCTTTTCCATATCCTGAATTATTTTCCAGACATCTTCCCGCCCGGTACGCACCGCGATTCTTGCCTCTTCGGCTTTCTGATTGAGTACTTTGACCAATTCTTTCCGGCGCTCTTCGGTGAGAGCCGGAATGGAAACACGGACAACTTGACCATCATTAGCAGGATTTAGGCCTAAATCCGATCCTTTGATGGCTGATTCAATTCCAGTAAGAGCGTTTTTATCCCAGGGACTTATGACAATGAGGCGCGGTTCGGGAACACTGATGGTGGCTAGTTGATTAAGAGGGGTCTTGGTTCCGTAATAGTCCACTAGAACATTTTCTACCAGGGCGGGGTTGGCCCTTCCGGTTCGTAGTTTTCCCATTTCTTCTTTAAAGCGTTCAATGGCTTTGTCCAGTTCTTCTTTTTTGTTTTCAATTAAGGATTCGTACATTATTTTTGTAGAGAATTAGTTATCCTTTTTCAATCCCAGGTAAATAATCCCCGGGTTTAGTGGATCATATTGAATAACACTGGAAATTTTTGCTGTCTCAAGCTGTATCGTAAACCATTGTACTCCTCCGTCAATTGACTTATAGACCGCTTGGGCGGCGCTGTAGATCAGTTCCTGGGAATTTTGAGGATTGATCGTCATCGCCCTCACCGGAAAATTTTTAGAGCTCTCTAGCACGTTAAGCGGCGTCCAGGTCTCCCCAAAATCAGTACTTTTTGCAATTCCCTCATCCAAACCGGCATACAAAGTTCCTGATCTTTGCGGATCAGAGGCAAGTGAAAAAACACGGTTGCTCCCGATTTCCGCGCTGCTTTGAAGATTTTTCTCAAGATTTTCAAAACTCTCCCCGCCATTTTTGGTTCTCAAAATCCCTTGTTCCAAAACTGAAAAGTACACTATATTGCCATCCGCCGAATCGAAGACACTCTGGGTAACTGCTCCTTGGACTTTAAAGAGATTAAGCCAGGTCTCGCCGCCGTTTTCTGTCTTAAATATCGCTCCCTCGCTGGTGCTGGCGTAAAGCACCTGGAAGTTTGCCGGATTAATTGAGAGGGAGATAATAACAGTGCCGTCAGCCGGCTCTGTGTAGATTTCCTTCCAGTTCCCGCCGGCATCCTCGCTTTTGTAAATCTTTCCGCGCTTTTGCCATACCCCTAAAGCATAAAGAACTTGGGTATTGGATCGGTCGATTGCCAAACCATAAACCTTGCCCGGAGGAAAATTAATTTTTTCCCAATTTTCCCCTCCATTCTGGCTCAAATAAATTCCATTTTCTCTTGTCCCAATATAAACAATCTGGGAATTCGCGGGATCAATAGCGATTGATAATATTTCAACTGAAGAAATGTTTTTTTCTTCACTGATTTTTACTTTCGGCTCCCATATTTTTCCGCCGTCAGTCGACTTTAAAATGCTCGCGCTGGATGGCGAACTATTTCCCGTCAAACTGCAACCAGAAAGAAAAAAGAGGGAGATGACTAAAAAAGAGAGTGCGATAAATTTTTTCATGCTGTTATTATAGCACAGAAAAGGCGAAAAAAACAAAAAGGCGCTAAAAACTGACAACTGCCAAAAAAATTAGCACCTCCGCAAAAAACTTGCTCCAACTTACCAAAATTAACCCGCAGATGCCAAGCACCCGGATCCCGGTTACAAACCAGCTTTGAATTATGAAAGGCGGATTTACTCTTCTATTTTGAAGACCATTGCTCCTTCATGAGTGCCCTGGTCAACTTTCACCGCTACTTCGTCTCCGCTTTTCCCGGACTGAATCTTTTCGTGTTCCACCTCCATTGACTCGATTTTCTGGGCGACTTCGCTCTCTCCATGGACAAACTTGACCGTCTCACCGATTGCCAGATTGTCGGTAAGCCGCACCACTGCCACCATCGCCTTGTCAAAATAGTGGATAACTTTGCCAACCTGTTTGCCGGCAGGCATGGTTTCCTTTTCCATAGGATTTTAACATTTAATTCCCGATAGACCTTTGCATAATGATATCATAAGCGCCACAAAAAAAGCAATAGCGCCGGTCTTTTATTGACTAATGAGGATTCTTTGATATAATGATATTTGTTTAGCCGCGTTTGTAAAAAAGCCGAGCATCACTTGTCTCGAGAATTTTTACGAATTAAAGCGCCCGCACCCAGTTAATTAAGAGAACGCGCTGTTAGCTCAGCTGGCCCGCCCGCCATCGCAAGCCTGGCTTGCTCAGGCGTTGCAGGCGGGTAGAAAAGGGTAAATTTACCCTGAAAGCAATTGCTGAGAAATACAATTAAAGAAATGCGCTGTTAGCTCAGCTGGTAGAGCAGCTCCCTTTTAAGGAGACGGTCGGGGGTTCGAATCCCTCACAGCGCACCAAAATACTATGTTCAGCTACACGCTACAGCGAGTATTTTTTTGGACCTTGGTCCTCCTCTTTTTTGTCACCACGGGTGTTCTTATCTTTTATGCCCTTGGATACCGTTTTAGTTTTGAACGCGGGATTTTTATTCACGCGGGATCAATTTCTGTAAAACCAAATCCCCAGCAGGTAAACATTACCATAAACAGTAGTCCTGTTTCCCGAAAAAAACTAAACTACCTCAATAATTCCTATCACATCGACGGGCTCAAGCCGGGAGAATACCAGCTGAAGATTTCTTCGCCTGGATTCCAGGCGTGGTCAAAAAAAGTTGCGGTTCATAGCGGCACTTCCACTGAATTCTGGAATGTTCTGCTTGCTAAAGAGCAATATCCGCGCACCAGTTTTTACACTTCTCAGGCCGGAAAATTTTTTCTTTCACTTAAAAGCAAATACATCGCCTACATCCAGAATCAAGGTCAAGAATTTCTTGTCAACATTCTCTCTCTTGATTCAGCTCTTTCCGAGACTGTTTTTTCTTCCCCGGACTATGAGTTGGATGAGAAAGAAAGCATCCAGTGGTCGCCGCAAGAACATGCTATTATTATTCCAACAAATCAAAAAAATCCGGAAGAAAGAAAAAAGCATTATTTTATCGTTGACATTGACACAAAGCGCGCTATTAATCTTAAGGACCTGGCCGCGGCTGAAAATATTGAATCCGTCCATTGGAACACGACAAAAAAGAATTTTGTTTACTATCTTACTGAAAGAAATCTTTACCGTCTGGATCTTGGTAGTCCCCAAGAAAAAAAATTAGTCGCCCAAAATATCAGCGGTTTTAATCTTTCCTCAAGCGGCTTGTATTATTTTCAGCTTCCCAGCGGAATTGTCTACAGGGCGGATCCGGAAGGAGAAAGACCGCCGGTTCAAATTACCACTTCTCCCCCCGCCGACATGAGCAATACTAACTATCAAATCGTGGTTTATGACGAAAAAAGAATTGCTTTGCTTAATGAAACCAGCCGGAAAATATTCATTTGGAATCAGGGTGACCATGATAACTACTTTCGAGAACTTTCAGAAAATGCTTCAGGAGCGCAGTTTTCCGATGATGGAAAAAAGCTCCTGTTTTGGAACGATTGGGAAATATTCGTTTACTTCAGCCGCGACTGGGAGGTCCAGCCAGTTCGATTAGAGAATGAACTGATGAATATCACCCGCTTTTCCCAAAAAATAGAGAATGTCCAGTGGTCAAAGGACTATGAACATGTTGTTTTTACCACTGACAAAAAAATAAAAGTGGTCGAACTTGACCACCGCGATCGCCGCAATATTTTTGATATTACTGCACTTAAAATAGATTATTCCTGGCTCATCAGCGACTTTTCTAATAATAAATTGTATTTCACTGACAAGGCAAGCGAAGAAGATCCTTTTTTTGAAATCTATAGCATTGATTTTCCTGAAAAAACGGGAATTTTAGGATTGTAAACCCCGCTATATAGTGCGGGGTAAAAGGATAAGTGTCAGAAACTATCGTTTCTGCCATTGCGGGGCGCGTCGGGCTTTTTTCAGTCCTGGCTTTTTGCGTTCCACAATCCTCGCATCCCGAGTAAGAAAACCGTTGTCTCTCAAAACTTTTTTTAAGTTCTCATCATAAACCACCAGTGCTCGGGAAATTCCTAGCCGGATTGCTTCTGATTGTCCCCGAAATCCTCCCCCTCTTACCAGAGCAGACATTCTGAACTTCCCCTGCGTGCCGCTGATCTTAAACGGCGCCAAAACAAGATCCTGAAAAGACAAGACGGGAAAATAATCTTTCAACTTGCGTTTATTTATGACTAAATCATCTTCCTTAGATTGCACTTTGGAATAAAGTTTTACCTGGGCTACGGATGTTTTCCTTTTTCCAACCGCATAAAAGTACTTCTCCTTGGGAGCTTCCTTTTTTTCCTCCTTTATAATCTTCTTGTTTTCTTTAACTTTTTTTCTCACTGGCATATAGACAGTTTACAAAATTACAAATCTATTGTGAATATTCAAATATATTTTTAAAATTCGTATATTCGTACAGATTCGTAATTCGTAGAGATTAACCTATTTTGTGCGGATGCTTGTCATCTTTGTATATAAACAGTCTTTTCATCATTAACTTTCGAAGTTTATTTTTCGAAAGCATCCCATATATGGCGTCTTTTAATACTTTTCTCGAGTCCTTTTTTAGTTGCTCATCTAAAGTAGTTGAAGTTATTCCTCCGGGATAGCCGCTGAAGCGATGATAAATTTTCTTGTGCCGTTTACTGCCGGTAAAGCCAATTTTGTCCGAATTAATAATCACCACCGCGTCACCTTCATCCCGATGGGGGGCAAAATCCACTTTGTTTTTTCCCCGCAATATTACCGCTACCCGGGAAGCTAAGCGTCCTAGGATTTTTCCTTCCGCGTTGAATAAATGATATTTCATACAATTATTAGAGATTACACAAACTCTATCACCGCCATATTAGCGCTATCGCCTCTTCTTCTTCCCAATTTAACCACCCGCACGTAACCGCTTGATCTCTCACTAAATCTATTCAAAAAATCACTAGAGAGTTTTTTCACTGCCGGCGACGGGATCATATTTTGGAGATCTCTTATAACTTTCACTTTCTTTTTATCATCAACTTTCGCTTGTTTTGCTTTATGAATAATTCTTTCAACCAATGGCTTCAGTTCTTTGGCCTTGGCTTCGGTGGTGGCAATTTTTTCCCGCATAATCAAACTGGCCAGCAGTGATTTTAAAAGCGACCGGCGCTGTTTTCTGATCCGACTTAATTTTCTTCCTTTGACTCTGTGTTTCATGCAAATTGTCTACTAATTACGAATCTTGTACTAATGTACGAATTTTGCTTTTTATTTTCTGTTATTCGTATATTCGTATGTGATTCGCCCGCCTGCCGGCGAGGCAGGTAATTCTCAGAGTTATTGCGCACAATATTATTCTGATTGTTTTAATGTAAGCCCGAACTCTCCGATCGATTTTTTAATTTCTTTAATCCCCTTCTCGCCCATTCCTTCAAGGTTTTTTAAATCCTCTTCCGTCATTTTAATAATATTTTTCACCTTGGCGATTTTATTGGTTTCCAGTATGTTTAGTGTCCGGGTGGAAAGTCCTTTCAGTTCGGTAACTTTTATCCTAAGGGGATCATCCGGGATGACTTGCTCGCCAGGCACCTCTTCGGTTTTTTCCTTGGCGGAAGAAACAGCTTCCAGCTTCCCAGCTGCCATTTCTGCTTCTTCTGCTGTCTCCACTTCAAGCAGCAGCGAAAACTGGTCAACCAAAATCTGAACGGCTTTCTGAAAGGCCTCTCGAGGAGTAATGCTTCCATCGGTGACAATCTCCAGCGTGATCTTGTTATAATCAGTTCTTTTTCCTACCCGCATATTCTCAACCTCGTAATTGACTCTTCTAACCGGTGTGTAGACGGTGTCAATGGCAATGGCGCCAATTTCTTTTTCTTTTCGCTCCTGCTGTTCAACCGGAACATAACCAATTCCTCCAGCTACTTCTAGTTCCATATCTATTTCTGTCTTTTTGTCGGTGACAGTAGCAATCAGCTGATCAGTATTAACAACCTCAATACCAGACGGGCATTTAATTTCACCGGCGGTGATTTTTCCTTCTCCTTTATGTTTCAGCACGACCTCCATTGGTTCATCGCCGTGCATCTTGAATCGAACCTTTTTGATATTAAGAATAATTTGTACCACATCTTCCATTATTCCCGGTATCGTGGAAAACTCGTGTGACACGCCTTTAATTTTTACCGATGTTACCGCCGCTCCGGAAAGAGATGAAAGCAATACTCTCCTAAGGGCATTCCCCAGCGTTGTTCCGTAGCCCGGATGGCAGTCCATAATTTCAAATTTTCCGCTCCGTTCATCTATGGTAGTGTACTTCGGCTTTAGAGGAAGCGATATTGTTAGCATAGTTTTAGCTTTCAGCTTGATTAGTTTTTTGGCTTTTAGAATTAATATTGATAAATCCCAATAAGCCAGCAAGCTAGTCAAGCTGTTAAAGTTTATCTTGAATAATACTCAACAACTAATTGAGGATCAATGTTCATTCCCACTTCTTCGCGCTTGGGGATCGCGCTGATTTTTCCTGTCAGGGTGGAAGAATCAAACTGAATCCAGGAAGGAAAGTCCTTCTTATTTTTCAAAATTGGAAGCTGCATGATGAAATAGTTTTTATTCTTTTTTGACTCTGAGATTTCTACTTTATCGCCGACTTTAACTTTAAAAGAGGGAATGTTGACCTTTTTTCCATTTACTAAAAAAGATCCGTGGCGCACTAGTTGGCGCGCGAGCTGCCTAGAACTTGCAAAACCAAGCCGGTAAACTATGTTGTCCAAGCGCATTTCCAGCCGTTCAAGCAGTAAATCTCCCGTAATCCCGGGTTTATGCTTCACTTCATTAAAGTGCTTCCTGAACTGCCGTTCCATAATGCCATAGACCCTTTTAATCTTTTGTTTCATCGCCAACTGCCTTCCATATTCGCTTAATCCCCGCGACTTTTTTTTACCGTGTGCTCCCGGCGGATATGGCTTTCTTATCATGGCGCATTTTGGCGAATTGCAGCGATCACCTTTAAGAAAGAGCTTTTCACCGGCTCGGCGGCACATTTTGCATTTGGAATTAAGAATTCTTGCCATGATGCTAATTATGATTCGAATTATATCCGAATTTCAATCCAAATTTTTAATAAAAATCATTCGGATATTTATTCGAATTTAATTCGGATGCTTATTCGAATTACACCCGGCGCGGTTTCTTGGGCCGACAGCCGTTGTGAGGTATCGGAGTGACATCTTTAATTAAGACCAATTCAAATCCCCTGTTGGCCAAAGCTCGAATAGCGGCTTCCCTGCCGCTTCCTACTCCTTTAACATAAACCTCGAGCTCGGAAATCCCGTATTTTTTTACTTTTTCTGTTACATCTCCCGCTACTTGAGTGGCAGCATAAGGAGTGGCTTTTTTCGCCCCCTTGAAACCCAAAAGACCGGAGCTTGACCAGCCAAGCATCGCGCCATTCAAATCTGTTACTGTTATCAGAGTATTGTTATAAGTGCACTGAATATAGGCCTTTCCTTTATAAATCTGCTGCCGAATTTTCTTTTTTTTCTTTTTCGGCAGTTCTTGAACGTCGGAGGTCTCACTCTTTTCTTCCTTATCTTTTCTAACTATATCTTTCCCAGCCATAAAGTTTCACTAATCACAAATTAAACACTTATGAGCAAATTAAAATTATTTATTCATACATTCGTACAAAATTCGCCCGTCTGCCTCGATGGTCATCAAGGCATTTCGGGCAGGTATTTCGTAGAGATTTACGTTTTTTCCGCCGCCGACTTGCGTCCGCTTCCCATAGTCCGTCGGACATTGCCTCTCACTGTTCGGCTGTTTGTCTTTGTCCGCTGGCCCCTGATCGGCAGTCCTTTCTGGTGTCGGCTTCCCCGGTAACAGCCGATTTCCTTGAGGCGCTTGATGTTCATTCTTACTTCATGCTTTAACTCCCCTTCTATCTTATACTTCTTTTCTATTTCTTCCCTAAGCTGATTGGCTTGCTCCGCCGTCAAGTCCTTCGCCCGGGTATTACGCGGGATGCTAAGATGATCCAAAATTTTCCCACTGGTAGAATGCCCTATACCAAAAATATAGGTTAGCGCTATTTCTATTCTTTTTTCGTCCGGAAGGTTAACTCCCGCAATTCTTACCATGATACGAATTGTAATACGAATTATATTCGAATTATGGTCCGAATTCGTTTTTCATTCGGATTTAATTCGGATAATAATTCGTATCACCCTTGGCGCTGCTTATGCTTGGGATTAGAACAAATCACGTAAATTTTTCCTTTACGCTTGACAATTTTGCATTTGGCGCAAAATCTTTTAACTGATGCCCTTACTTTCATAAAGTTAGCTACTAAATACTAATCTTTTACGAATATACCAATAAGTTTAGATTTTTTCCAAAAAATTCGTATATTAGTATGTGATTCACCACCGCCCTGGCGGGGTCCCGCTACAGCGGGATAATTAGTAGATATTATAATCTCTTTACTATTCTTCCTTTCGTCAAATCATAGGGACTTAGCTCCAGCAGAACCCGATCGCCGGGAAGAAGGCGTATATAATTCACCCTCATTCTTCCTGAAATGTGAGCCATCACCTCATGCCCGTTTTCCAGCTGAACCTTAAAGGTCGTACTAGGGAGGGTCTCAATAATTGTTCCCTCAAGCTTGATTAATTCTTTGTCCGCCATAGATACTAATTATGATCCGAATTACATTCGAATTATTATCCGAATTCGTATTTCATTTGGATTTAATTCGTATTATCAATTCGGATCAATACAAAAATAGAGGAGCTTTTATCCTGCCAACATTGCTCGCCAGATGACGAGAGACAGGAATGTAAGCGTTTCTATCCTAATTCCTGAAGTCCTACAATTTGCCACCTCTATTTTCCGCGCCTTATTTAGTTTTTCAAATGTCGTGTTTATATTGTAACACCACGCTATTTTTTGTCAATACCGATTTTACAAATTTAATGTCCGCAACTCCACCGTGGTCTGTTTTTCGTAAGATGGAATTCGACTGGGAAAAAACTTGGGCCAAAAGTCAACTTCAATCCTCTCGATCTGAGGATAGTTTTTAAGCGTGTCTTTAATCTGCTCTTCATTCTTGCCCAAAAGATCTTTTTTCAACTGCTCAAGATTCAGTTCGGGATTTAAAATAATTTTCCCGTGGACTTTGATCTTGACAATCCGGGCGCTAAAATCGGGAGAAATGTTCCCGTACTCAACTTGAACGGCTACCGGAGCAACTGACTCATTTTCTTCGGATTTTTGCCAAAATACTCCTGTAATTATTTTCTTAGTGTCGTCCTCTGAAAACGCGATTGCTCGGGCGGTAACTTTTATGTAATAATCAAAATTATCTTTCAGGTCTCCAACCTTTGCCGCGGGAGCCGCATCTTTTATTTCCTGTTCCAGCGCTCCCGGCAGAAGAATGTATCCGGCCGGAAAATCTTTTTTCAATTCCTCTTCCAGCTGGGCTTTAATTTCTGTTTCCGCCTTGCGCTTTGCCTCGTCAATATCCTGCTGAGAAACGATGGGAGTCGCAGTCCCTCCTGATCCGCCACTAGTCATTGGCTTTGTAGAGCGAGCGTAAAATTTTTCGTACTTGGGACCCCCCTCAAATCCGGGGATTGAAAACTCTGAAAGGCCAATGTTATAGGACTCTCCCGACTCATCCGCTATGACTTCCGCTTCAATCGCTCCTGGTTGGGCCTTGCCCTCCACTGAAGTCATTCCAGGCACAGTTACTCCCTTAACTAGGCGAAAAAGTTTTCCGTCTGAAGAAAGAAGGCGGGTAGTAGCTACAAGCGGCTGGGAAGAATTGCTATATTCATTGTAAATTACCACTTTCCCCCGAGCTTTCTGCAAAGAAGAAGCGCTTTTTCCGGTTGTCTGATAAGACACTGTAAGTTCCTTCTCTTTTTCGGTTACCTTTATGGGAATTGTCTGGGACTGCATATCCGCCTCGGAGCGAGCAGCATCTCCCGTTATTTCCAGATCCATTTCCTGGATCTTATGGCGGGGGTAGATAATAACTTTTGAGCGCGGAATAAATAAATACGCGGCCACTCCTGATCCGGCAAATAAGCATATAGAAATGAATATCACCAGAAGCTTTTTGGCTTTTCTAGAAATCGGCTCGGAAAGGCGCTCATCGGGTTTGGCAGTTTTTTTGGAAACCGGTCCAGTAACAGGCGTCTCGGACTCAACAGCTTTTTTGTCAACTTGAAAAAAGCTCTCTAACTTTTTTTCCTTTTGAGGACTGAGTTTTCTCTCAAACTGAAATCCTTTGGCAAGAGGAATATTTTCCTCGATTCTCTTTCCTCCAGAAGAAACAAGCACGTCATTTATAGCCGGGCTTCTCCTCGGAGTAGGCGCCATTTCCTTGCTTATTCTCTCCTGGCCCGGTCTTTGCCTTTCGGTAGCCGGACCGCGCCGATTGCCTTCTTGGCTGATTTTCCGGTCTTATCTTCCTCTTCGTCGAAAAATTCTTGAGAGCCGATATTTTCCAGTCTTTCCCGCTTATCGACTCTTCTGACGGAAATTTCCTTCCCGCCGGTTAACTGCTTGCTGGCAGAAAGCAAAGTCAAATTCTCATCTTTCTCGCGAGCAGTCTCCAGTCCGTCTAAGTTCGAGCGAACCATTATTCCGACTTTGCGAGCCAGCGTCTCGCCGGCTTCATCTTGAGTGACAAAAACAATCTGCTTTTTTAACTTTTCTGCTTCCTTCTTAAGTATTTTTAAATTTACAACACTTTGCAAGACCATCGCTCGTTTGGGAACAACAAAAAAGTTTTCGCTCACCTTGGATTTTCTAAGGCGATCAACTAGGGAAGTAATTTCTTCATCGCCGCCGATGTATAATAACTGGTGCATAAATTTCCTTAATGTTGGCAATTATTGAATTTAGGGAGAAAATTAGCCAAACCCGAATTTGGCTTGCGTTAGTTCTGAATGGATTGCACAGCCCTTCTTAAAATTCCGGCCATTACTTTTTCCTCCCCCGCGATATCCAGAGTCAAATTGGCCAGCCCCATCGGAGTCACATCTTGCGGACTGCGAAGCTCTCCCGTGCTGTCAATAATCCGGACCACGTCCCGGGGCTGTAAAAAATTTACCGCCGGTGCTTTAGCGAAAGGAAGGTTTTTCGTCCACTCCTTTGAGGAAAGTATCTTCCGAATACCCGGCAGAGCTGATCCTCCTCCGCAGAGCAAAATTTTTGAAGGCAAAACATCGGAACCGGCGAATTCCTCCAGTGAAAGCTCGACGCCGCTCAGCCAAACCAGATAATCATTCCTCAAAATCTGCTCGATTTTCAAACCGACATCAGCGCCTAATTTCCCTTCGGAGTATTTTATTTTGAGTACCTCGGCTTCGTCAAAACTGACCCCCAGTTCCTGGGCAAGCCGTTTGGTAAAAGCTATCCCGCCGAGAGCAAACATTTTTGTCCCTTCCAGGCCTCCATTGCGAACAACAGCAATGTCCGTCGTTCCGCCGCCCATATCAATGAAAATAGCGCTAAAATCCAGAATGTCTTCATAATCCACTGATCGGGCAACAGCGTATGGCTCCGCCACTATGCTTAAAAGGTTGATTTCTAATTCATCGGCAATTGTCTGAAGGGCGCCCAGATGAATCATTGGCGCGTAAGCATTAAAAACGCTTATGGAAACGTCTTTCCCTTGAAAGCCGGAAGGATTAGTTATTTGATAGCCATCAATTCGCGTGTCAACAATGGCAGCGTTAATAAGACGCACCTCGATGTCATTCTGTCCTGTTTCCCAAGCCAGCTGTTTCTGAATCCGTTCAAATGCCTTAACTTGGACTTTTTGGATAATGTTTTTCAGTTCTGGAAGATCGATCTTCGCTTCCGGATTGGCCCGCTCGTAATGAACAGTGGTGGTAGTGCCCTTTACCAATTCTCCGGCAATGCCGACAATGGCTTTTTTTATCTTTTTTACTCCCGCCTGCTTGAGAGCCGCGCTGATCGCCTCCTGGCAAGTGGCGATTACTCCACTTATGTCCGAGACCGCTCCGCTTTGCATGTTTCCGTGTTTCTGGAACGCCTTTCCCACTCCGATAACTATTCCTTTCACTTCCTCTGAATACAATTCAAAAACCAGCGCTTTAACCACCCCGGTGCCGATGTCCAGCGCTAAAACTAAGTCGGAATATCCTTTGCCCTTAAAAATTTTCGAAAGAAAACTCATTGTTTTTTAAATTTCTAAAGCCCTATGGCTCTTGCCTTTATCTCCTTGATTTTTTCGCTCATTTCCGCCTCGTTCAAAAGTCCCCCATGCGCTCCATAAAACTTAACTGAACTTCCTCCATTGGCAATTCCCCACCGCAGCGATTCATTAAGATCTTTTCCTTTTATTGTCGCCGCCAAAAAACCGCTGGAGAAAGCATCGCCGGCTCCTGTGGTTTCCAGTGGTTCAGTCACGATTGCTTCCGCCTGGAATATTTTATCTCCGCCGTATGACCAGGCCCCCCTGGCTCCGTCGGTTAAGGCCACTATCCGCGGACCCAGCTCCTTCAGAGTTCTGATTAGCGTCACTTCATCATTTAATTGATCAGTGGAAAATCCTTTGCCTAAAGAGGAAACGATTTCAATTGATTCATCCTTATTTAAAAGCAGCAGATCGCAGGAGTGGACGGCTTCAATTACTTTTCCCACATTATCATGAATGGTTTTTTGTCGGGGATTAAAAGCCAGATGAACTTTATTTTTAGCAGCAAACTCAATAATCTTTGCGAGATTTTCTTTCCATTTTCCACTAAGATCGCCGATAAAAATCCATTCGGGATTTTCTATTTTTTCCGGAATAAATTCCAGTTTCGCGTTGGCTTTCTGGTTAGAAAATATGACGCGCTCCCCGCTCTCTTTATCCACCACAATCGCCGAAAGATCGCTTTGGCAATCATTTTCCCGTCTTAGATAACTGGTGTCTACTCCCACTTTTTTAAACTCATTTTTTATCCATTCTCCCGCCAGATCATCGCCGATCGTAGTGTAGCAAGAGGCGCCCAGTCCTAGGCGCGCTAATCCGCCGGCGACATTAGCCGCGCATCCTCCCAGCGCCTCAAAGCGATCATCAATGTGATATTTAGCGCCCAGCTCAAAAGCTATTTTCCTTTGAGACGTTAAGTCCTCCGGGGTATCAAGAATAATCCCATCGCTGGTGGGAAAAAAGATGTCTTTTGAGGTGGAACCAATGCAGATAATTCGCGCCATAAATTAAAAATCAAATATCAAAAATCAAAATGTCAATGCAAAATGTAAAAATGGTTTTATTCTTTTTGATTTTTAATTTATCATTTTGCCTGCCCGAAATGCCCTCTATATTAAACTGACCAGTTTTGTTTGATTTCATAAGAACGCAATTTTTCTAAATTATTTAAAGATTTCAAGGCAGGCGGGCATTTTGATTTTTGCATTTTGATTTCTTATGTTTGAAACTTTAATTGACTATTTATCCAGTAAATCCTCCTCTATTTTTAATAATCTGTTATATTTAACTATTCTCTCTCCTCTGGAAAGTGATCCTGATTTGATGAAGTCCGCTCCGGCGCCCACTGCCAGATCGGCAATGAAATCATCCGTTGTTTCTCCCGAACGATGAGAGATAATTATTTTCATTTTATTTTTTCTAGCCAGTTCTATGCAAGAGAGCGTTTCGCTTAATGTTCCTATTTGATTAACCTTAATTAATGCGCTGTTACATGCTTTTTCGGCAATAGCTCGCTTAAGACGCTTGATGTTAGTTACCAGCAGATCATCTCCAATAATCATATGCTCTTTTAAGATACTGCGCTGGATTCCCTGAAAAAGCGGCTTCTGGCCAACTCGTTCCATTAAGTAAGCCCATCCATCCCAATCTTCCTCCTGCAGTCCGTCCTCAATAGAAACAACGTAATATTTATCAATGAATTCACGGTACAAATTAACCAAACCCTCCCGTCCCAACGATACTCCTTCCGGTTTGAGAACATACTGGTTATCCTCTCTTTGATAAAAAGAAGTGGCCGCCGCATCCAGTCCCAAAACGATGTGAGCGCCTAGCAGATATTCGCTTTCCTTAACCGCCCGGGTAATGAATTCCAGTGCCTGGCTGTTGCTTTCCAGCCGGGGGGCAAAACCGCCTTCGTCTCCCACTCCGATGCTATAATCGCCTCTTCCCAAGAGGTCTTTAAGGTTCCAAAAAATCTCGCTTCCCGCCCGGAGTTGTTCAGAAAATGATTTAATTCCCGTTGGAATTATCAAAAATTCCTGAATGCTTAAGCCCGAGTCGCTGTGACGGCCGCCATTGAGCACATTAAACATCGGGATGGGTAGTTTTAGTTTTTGTTTGCCCACTGAATCTTTACCACCGAAAAGATTTTTAGGGTTTGAGATTTTATTTATATATTCGTAAAGAGGTACCTTTTCACTTTGAGCTGCCGCTCGGCAAACCGCCAGCGACACACCCAAAATGGCGTTGGCTCCCAGACGGGATTTGTTCTCCCTTCCATCCAGCTCAATCATTGCTTTGTCAATTTTCTCCTGATCACCGGCAGGCATTCCCTTAAGCGACTTAAAAATCTCCGTGTTCACATTCTCTACGGCTTGCCTTACTCCCTTTCCCTGATAGCGCGATTTGTCACCGTCGCGCAACTCAACGGCTTCAAAAGTACCTGTCGAAGCACCTGAAGGAACAGCGGCTACTCCGATTTCCCCATTGTCCAGTTCAATTTCTACCTCAATGGTGGGATTCCCCCGCGAGTCCAGAATTTCCCGCGCCTGTATTTTTTTAATTTTTGACATAATTATTACTATTATTATACCATAAGAACCTTGATTCCTGGCAGAGAAATTCCGCTTAGATACTCCAGCATCGCGCCACCCCCGGTGGAAACAAAAGAAATCTGATCCAGGGCCGCGTTTTCTTCAAGAACCTGAACTGACTCCCCGCCCCCCACTAAACTAAATGATTGGCTGGCAATGACGGCCTCTAAAATCTTTTTCGTCCCGTTATCAAATGGTTTTTCTTCAAATTTTCCCAGCGGGCCATTCCAAACGAGAGTTTTAGCAGTTTCAATAATTTCAGTAAATTTCTGAATGGTTTTCCCGCCAATATCCCGGCGGCCGTTAATATAATCGGAGGGCAAAATAACTTTTTTTGAAAACGCCACATGCTGGTCCTGCGCTTCAGTAGCTATCTTTCCTCCTACCAGCACATGGTCGTAGGTTTTTTCCAAATTCCTAATAAGCGGCAATTTGGTTTCGATTTTTGCTCCGCCAATGATAGCCACGGCGGGACGGTCGGGATTATTTCTCACTTTGGAAAGATTCTCAATTTCTTTCTGCAGCCGAAGACCGGCATAACTGGGCAAAAATTTGGTCACTCCGGTAACGGACGCTTGATCGCGGTGGCAGACGCTGAAAGCGTCATTGACGAAGATATCAAACGGCTTAGCTAAAGCTTTGGAAAATTCTTCATAGTTTTTCTCTGCCCCGTGATCTGCCGCCTCGGCGAATTTTACGGGGTCCTCCCCGGGATAAAACCGGACGTTTTCCAAAAGCAACACCTCGCCTTCTTTAAGTTCCTCGATACTTTTTTTAACTTCTTCATCAATGCAGCTTTCGGCAAATTTTATTTTTCTTCCTAAAATATTTTCCACATCGTCAATAATCTGGCGCAGCGAATATTTTTCGTCAACTTTTCCCTCCGGCCGTCCTAGATGGCTAACTAAGGCAAGTTTTGCGCCCTTTTGTCCTAAAATATGCTCTACCGTCTCACAGCAGGACTTGATCTTGAATTTTTCCATTACGTCCTCATTTTCCAGTTCCACGTTAAAGTCAACTCGTAGTAAAACTTTCTTATTTTCTAAATTTACTTCTTGAATTTTTCGCATTTTTGTATTATCAGATTTTTATTATTAAATCATCCTTGGCAAAAACAGTGTTTTTGAAAATCTTTCTGGCTTCTTTTTGTGCTCTTCTTCTGTCCTGAAGCGACAAATACTGATTAGCGGAAAAGTGGGTGAGGATTAATTTTTTAACCCTGGCTTTCTTGGCAATGCTTGCTGTCTCCTGGGGATTAGTGTGTCCCCATTTTCCGGAAAAAACGCCGGGTGATGCTGAACACTCATGAATGAGAAAATCGCTTTCTTTTGCTAAATTAACAACATTTCTCGTCGGACCAGTGTCAGAACAGTAAGTAATAATTTTGCCTTCGATCTCCAAGCGATATCCCAATGAAGGATCGGCATGATAAAGCTTTTTCGCCGTGAAAGGAAAGGGTGATTTGTTTTTGCCTTCGGAAATTTCCACAATTTTTATTGGAAAAGGCCGTTTCTTGAACGGAACAGTGAAGGGGCTTCGGATAATTAAGTCCAAAAATTTTTTATTTCCCTTTCCAGTAAAAATAAAAAATGGTTTTTTTCTGCCAAGCTTGTCAAGTTTGTTGATAGCATGAAAACCGATAATATGATCAAGGTGCAAATGACTCAAAAATAAATAAATCGGCTTATCCTTTTTCGCATACCTATTCAGTTTATGGATACCGTCACCGGCATCAAAAACCACATAAAAATTTTTGCTTTCAATAAGAGTACAAACAGTGTTTCCGCTTTTTGTCGCGTACCAGCCATTTGTTCCTAAAAAAGTTATTCTCATAAGTCGCGCTTAGATTTATTTTTCCAATCTGAAATAATTATGTTTTTTCTTTTAATTTTTATGCTGATTTTCTGCTTTTCTTTCCACTTTAATTTCTTTACAAAATCTTTGGGAATTACCGCCCCGTAGCTGTAGCGGCTCATTTTCATCAATTTCCCCGTTTCTTTTTCCATATTATTATATAGTATATACGTCGTACATATCACGTCTATACCAAGTATATACCAAATTTATTTTAACAGCATCCGGATTGTAATTCGGATATAATTCGGATTTAAATTCGTATCATTACCCCATTCCCAAAATTCCGATCATCACACCAATAAGCGCCGTGACGGCGGTGAAAACCCAAGCCCGCATAGTTACTTTCGGCTCCGGCCAGCCCTTGGCCTCAAAATGATGATGGATTGGCGCTGCCAGAAATATCTTCCGACCCAGGAAACGTTTACTTAAAAGTTGAAGTGCCGCGCTTCCCGATTCTAAAACATACAAAAATACAATGATGAATAAAATGATTGCTGAATTAGTAAGCATAGCCACTACTCCAAGGGTTATTCCCAGAGAAACCGCTCCAGTATCCCCCATAAAAAATCGCGCCGGATAGATATTGAACCACAAAAAAGCCAGAAGCGCTCCGGCTAGCGCTGCGCAAAACGCCGCCAGATCCACCTTATTGTGAAGGAAGGCGATAAGTCCAAATGAAGAAAAGGCCATAAGGAGCACCCCGCCGTTAAGGCCGTCCAGCCCGTCCGTCTCATTGGAGGAAATAGCGGTAAAAATAATGACAAACATAAAAAGCGGAATATACCACCAGCCGATCGAAAAGTCGCCGACGGCCGGAATGTGAATCCGGTCCCAACCGAGTTTCCAAAAAAACCACCAGGCGCCTACTCCGGCAATAGTCAACAGCCACCAGAAGCGTGCGATAAACCGTATCCCTCCCCCCTTATTTTTCCCGCAACCGCGGACGCTCATAATGTCATCAAAAAGACCCAGCACGCCCGCCGCAACTAAGGCGAATAAAGGAAGCCATACCTGCTTTCGGCTTAAAAAATCAAGCCGGGCAATGAAATTAATGTTTAACCATTTGGCAATGATAGGAAAAAGATAATGGGAGGAAAAAACAAGAATAAGAACAGAAATCCAGACCAGCACTCCGCCCATCGTCGGAGTACCGGCTTTTCTGGCATGAAGCTTGCTCACAAAAGTAAGTTTTTCTCCGTCCACTGACTGATCTTTTATTTTAATTCCGATCCGGTACTTATACAGGATTTTTGTCCACAGCGGAGTAATTAAAAACGCCAGCAAAAATGCCAGTAGTCCCGTGACTAGCACCTTGATTATGTCAACCACTACTGGGATAGTTTGAATTTGCGCAAGTTGCATATCCGAATTTTAATCCTAATTATATCCGAATAATAATCCGAATTCACATAACAATTCGGATATAATTTGGATTTTAATTCGCATCTACCGCCATTCATAGGAACGCCACGCCCAGTCAACCATTGTCTTAATATCCTGCCAGCGATAAGGATCATCAAGCACTACTGCCACAATTTTGTGTTTTTTAGAAGGATCGGTTGAAGCCAGAAGCAACGAGTGGCCAGCCAGTGGAGTAAAGCCGGTTTTTCCTCCCAGGCAATTAGGTACCTGATCGAGCACCAGATCGGTATTCAAGATAGTGTGGGAATATTTACCGTCGGCGGATGTAACAATGGTATTGGTGGGAAGCCGGAAAATATGCCAGATAAGATCGTATTTCATTGAGTAGGCGGCGATTCTGGCAACATCGTAGGCGGAAGAATGGCATTCTGATTCCCGGCCGTCTATTTCCAGTCCCGAAGGCGTGCAAAATCGGGAGTCCCCTAGTCCAAGCTCACGCGCTTTTTCGTTCATAAGTTTGGCAAATTCTTCCTGGGAGCCGCTGATATGTTTTCCTAAAGCTATAGCCGCGTCATTGGCACTGTTCATAAGCATCGCTTTTAAAAGACCAGACACGGTGATTTTTTCCCCTGCTTTAAGCCGCTGGCTGATGCAATAACCCGAACGGGGACAGCCGATTTTCGTTCCCTCGGCATAAACCGCTTCTTCATCCACTGTCACTTCTTCATTAAGATTGGAAATTCTTTCCATCACAATTACGGCGGTCATCAATTTTACCAGAGAAGCAATGGGGCGGTGCTCCCGTCCATTTTGATAGTGAAGGATAGTTCCTGATTCAACGTCTAAAATAAGAGAAGAGTGGGCATTGGGGATAGCCAGGTCCGTTGCCGCCTCTTTTTTTGTCGGTAAAACAGCAGGCGGAAGAGGATTTTTTTTGGGGAAAAGCCCTTCCTGGGATTTTTCCGCTCCCTGAATTTCTTTGGCATAATTTTCCAAAATATTTTTTTTATTCTGACCATCGCTAATCCACGGCGTCGTAATCCAAAAAAAATTCAGCGGGAAAATGATAATTGTGACTAGGGTAATAATACTGCTCATTCTGCTATTCTTTAGTGATTATTGACTGGACTCGCTCATCGGAAGAAAGACGCTCGTAATCAGGAAGTTTTTTAACATCGTCCATTCCCAAGACCTTCAGAAAATCAAACGATATCTGATAAATGTATCCTCGCGCGTCTTTGGGATTTTCTTCCCTTCTCACCAGGCCCCGGAGCAGCAGGTTTCGCAGCGTATAGGTGCAGTTTACTCCGCGGATGGACTCAATTTCTGAACGGGTAATTGGTCCCCGATAAGCGACAATTGAAAGCACTTCCAGCGCCGCCGAGGAAAGTGATTCCTGGAGTTCTCCCCGGATTAGCTGCTTAACAAACTGGGCGTTATCCGGCTGGGTGGCCATCTGGACTTCGTCTCCGCTGCGCACTAAAATTAGTCCGCTTTTTTTCGTCGAATATTCAGCCGACAGCATCATCAGGGCGTTCTCCACCTCCGGCTTTAGGGCTTGCGTTATTTTTGCCAGGCGGGATAATTTCACCGGCTCGCCGCTGACAAACAACAAACTTTCAATGATGGATTTTAATTTATTAATTTCCATATGGATGAACACAGATAAGAAACTGATTTTCACAGATCACAGATCATATTTTTCCATCCGTGATCCGTATTAATCTGTAAAATTAGTGTAATCGGTTTTATCACCTTAATCAGTTTTATACTTCATCTTTATCTCTTTAAACATTCCGCTTTGCTCGACATTTATTATCTTCTGCTTCACCAGCTCCAGCATTGCCAGAAAAGAAACAATCACCTCGATTTTGTCCCGCGCGCCGGAAGCCACTTCCGCAAACGACACTTCAATTCTTTCACGCAGCACTTTCTGCAAATGGGATATTTTTTCTTCCAGAGTCACAATCTCCCGGACTATTTCTTCTTCCAGTTTTTCCACCAGCGGAATTTCCTTCAAAACTTTGAGGAAGGACTCTTTAAGGGAAAACGCGCTGACTCCGGGGGGAGGATAAAAAAAGGGTGTGATGCCCAGAAAACTTTCGCGGGAAAAGCTGGATTTCGGAGAATGAAAAAGGGCGCTGATTTGACGGGAGACATCCTTGAATTTTTTATATTCGGCTAGCTGGTACTCTAGATCCTTGATTTCTTTTTCTTCCTCATCGCTTAGCGCCAGCGTCGGCAGGAGTGCTTTGGACTTAATAAGAATGAGCCGGGAAGCAATTGACAGGAACTCCGCCAGGTTTTCCAGGGTGATGTTTTCTTGGCACTCAACATATTTTAGGTACTGGTCTGCCACCTTTGCTAAACTGACCCGGGTGACATCCAGTTTCTGCTCTTCAATCAACGCCAAAAGAAGCTCCATCGGCCCTTCGAATTGTTCTAATTTTATCTTATACACTACTTTACTTTAGCTCAAAATTTAAAGCTTAAATCTCAAAACTACAGCGAAAAGCTAAAAAATATTTTATTATTTTTGAGTTTTGAGTTGTGACTTTGCGCTTTGCATTTTGCGTTTTACGCTTTACTTTTTCACACTGAAACTTCCGATAATCGGTTTTTCCTTTTTCACATACTGGTTAACAGCCACTCGAATAGAGATATCGTATTCTCCCGATCCCAGATAAACCTTTTTATTTTTAAGCAGCAACTTGTCAATATAGATGTCTTTTTTCAGAATTCCTCGGAAAGGAGGAGTGGCTCCTATTTTCCCCGGAGCATTTTTTTTCATCCAGGGTTCTTTGGCCAGTTCAATTCCCCGCTGCATTTTTTCGCCCTTCTTTTTCATTTCCGCGTTAACCGCCTTCAGGAATTTTGCTTTGTCCAGTTTTCTATCAGACGGCAGAAGCGCTACCATCCAGTCATTACCGGATTTCAGCACCAGCGCCTTGGCGACTTCTTGCGGTTTGACATGCTCGGTTTGAGCCGTGTCCCAAGCCGTATAGGTAGTGCGATGGCTAATAACTTCATATTTATATCCGCTTTTTACTAAATAACCAGCGATTTTTTTGGAAATGGGCATAGGTTTTTATTATGAAATTACTTAGCCATTATAACATTTGGCTTGAAAAATTCAAATTCCCGAAGCCACGCTTCGGGAATTATTTTCCACTCCGGGAACTGCTATCTGCGATCCGCGTTCATCCGCACATAAATCTGCGTTAATCCGTAGTTTTAACTATCCACCAGCTAAATTCTAATTCTTCATCAACTGTTTTTTCTACTTCAACTTTGAAACTTTCGCTTTCTTTTATTTTGGTAACAGCCAGGGGTTGTTTGGCTACTTTTTTAGCCGTGACAAAAATCTCACATTTATCCGTCACTGCCTTGGTTTTCACTGTCACGCTTTTCCCGTCGGATCCCGTCTCGTCGTCTTTGCCGTCTTCGTCTTCGTCTTTTTCCACGGGGAGGATTTTGGCAGTGCCAAGAGTTCTTTTTTCTTCATCAGAAACCTTGACGGTAAACGCTCCGGCTACTATTCCTTCCGCCTCTACCTTGCCCAAGACGCTGATGTCGCCGGGATTTTGCACCTGATCAATACCCAGAACCAGCTTAATGTAGTCAATATCATTTTTATTGGCTTCCATCTGGGCGACATTCAGTTCCTGGTTAGTGAGCGCCTTCAGTTCGTCAATTTGGGCCTGGAGCGTAACCGTGAGATTTTCCAGAGCGGCAACCCGGCTTTCCAAGTTGCTGTTTTGGGCTTCCAAATCCACAACCTTATCTTGAACATTATTGATATTATCACTAACAATTGAGAGTTGTTCGTCCACCGAGGTCTGCAGTTCCGCCAGATTAGTGACGCTTTCGTCCGTCTTGAGAGCCAGTGTCTCCACATTAGTTGATATCCGCTGGTCTTCGGTTTGCAATCCGCCGATTTGTGTCTGCTGCTCCTGCATAGACTTTACTATCAAGGGAGTCAGCTTGGAATAATCCACCTGCCAGTATTTGGTGTCGTTTTCGGGAATGGTGACGGCTTGAGGGTATACATCATATAACTCCTGGGCGATGACGCCGTAGACAATTTCTTTGGTTGGATCGGACTTGAAGTTGAACTGGCGGATTTGGATATTCATCAAATTATTGATGCCGATGTTGGCCAGAGTGACGTTTTCCTTCAGCCGGACGTCTGAAGAAGTGTTGTAATAAGTCTGGGTGTTGTTGTAAGTGATGGATCCAACGGCGGTGCCGTCACCGTCGTTGAACTGGATCAAGGTGTTGGTTCCGGCGGGAGTGTCTTCACCGGCTTGGATGAGCAAACCGTAGCGGTCGGTGTTGTTGCCGTCATTGTAAAATTCGGCGGCGTAATCTGCGGAAGCGTTGTCATAAACATGAAGCGCCGCTCCAGGCCCCGTCGTCCCGATGCCGACATTGCCGGCGAAATATGACTGGCCGCCGGCTGAATAAATCGCATAATTTATGGCGCTCCCCCTACTTTGGTTCTCCAAGTAAAAGCCGTAGTTGTTTGTTATTGGCCCGGCGCCTGTTGGATTGGGAATATATAGAGCATACCCATCTGTTATGGTTCCTGCTCCTTCATTATGAATAGCGGTATATGTACCATATGCAGCAGTTACGGCCCCGGTACTCATATTCCCGGCACGATTCCAACTACCGTATGCAGTTGTAATAGTACTGGATGACCAGTTATGAGATTTATTCCTTGCCCCATATGATGTGGTCACATTTCCTGCTCCTGCGTAACTATTGGCAGTATGAGTGCCACCTACTAAGTCAGTTACGGTTCCAGACCCATAGTGCAAAGCAGAGTGATCCGACCCTTCAAGGCGCGGGAAGTTCTGCGCATTCCCGCTCTGCGTTGCAACTTCAAAATTGGAACCATATGCTTCAGAGGAGGGTGCGCTGGAAGGGTTAAGCGTGAGTCTTAGATAATGGCCTATGACATAACTAGTGCTGAGACTCGTCAGTATATCTCGACTGTCAATTAACGTTAGCGATGATGCTCCATCTATTGCTTTGTTTATGCCACTGTCGGAACCAATGGCCGCCCTTTGAGAGACGGTGAAATTCCCATTGACTTCAAGTTTTTCCACCGGACTCGTCGTCCCAATGCCGACATTGCCGCCCTCAAATATAGCCGAATAATTAGTTGTTCCTCCAGTGGCATTTACATAAAGTCCGCGGTTGACAGCCGAGGTTCCGTCCCAGGTTCCGGTTGATGTTACCGATAAGCCCGTTTTTGTTATCGAGGCGGTTGAAGATGTGGCCGTGTTGGTAAGAAGATTGCCTATGTAATCGGCGGTTTTAGACCCGCTGGCTATGGTGTGTAAAATGGAAGTTGGTGAAGTCGTCCCGATGCCGACTTTACCACCGAAATAAGATGGATTCCCGTCTGCTGCATATAGCGAATATCTGGCACCAGAACCAGAATTGGTGTCATTTTCAATATAAAGCGCGGCTGTGCCGTATGAAGGGGATGTATCATTAGTCAGAATAAACTCACCAGCATAATTAACTGACGCGTTACTGCCAACAACACTAAGAGCTTGTCCTGGACTCGTCGTCCCAATCCCCACAAGGCCATTGGAATTAATCACCAATCTATCATTTGTCCCCAGAGCCGTGGTGGAAATCTTGAATTTGTCCGAGTCGGAATCGTCCACACCCATAGTGAATTTTACGGAAGGGGTGGCACCGACGCGGAACTGGAGAGAGGGATCGTAGGTGGTATCAGAAAGATTAGTGAGAGTTAATACCGGATTGGCGTCAGTGTCTTGGATTTCAAGAAGAGAGGCCGGACTCGTCGTCCCAACGCCGACGTTGCCGGCGAAATAGGACTGGCCGCCAGCCGAATAAATGGCGTAGCTGGTGGTGCCAAAGGCCTGGTTCTCAAGATAAAGGCCGTAGTGAGTGCCAATCGAGCCATTAGAGTAAGGAGAACGAATATAAAGACCATAGTCAGTCGTGACTGAAGAACCAGCCCGGTAGGCGCCGCTTCTGATTCTGGCTCCGTAATTGTTGGTGACTGTGCCGTCAGTGGCGACATCAAGGTCAATGCCATAGTTGTTGGTAATAGAACCTAAATTTGAAGCGTTATAGATGCAGGAATAAACATATAATCCCGTCATCTCTCTGACATCGCCTCCTCCGACCGAAGTGGCCCATATAGTACCGCTGGTAAGATAATCTATTGTTCCGCTTCCATAATGATTCGCTCCCGCTCCCAGTGCAGAGACGAAAGCAATATTTTTAGTATTGCCGGAAGGAATTTGGGTTTCAAAGTAGGCGCCGGTAGCTCCTCCCCAATCTGCTCCGGTCAGATCAATGGTCGGATCAACTTTGATAGTAGAATTGAGAGGATTCCAATATTTATAAGTGGAGAAATCAGTCAGGGTTTGGGAAAAATCAAAAAGTAAAGGCCAGTCCCAGTCATTCGTCACTCTTCCCATCGCATCATTGCCAGCCGAGATCCGGCCGGTGGCGACAAAATCGCCACTCACCGTGAGCTTGGCTAGAGGAGAGGTAGTCCCGATTCCCAGCCAGTCGTTGGTGTCATCCCAGTACATTCCGGAGAAGGCCGTCCAGGAGCCGGCGTTATTGTAGAGCATCTGGCCTTCGGTGCCGTTGGGGAGTGAACCGCCGCCGGAGAGATTAGTTGTTCCCCAGTAAAGATTTCCGCCGGAGTTGTAAAGCGTGGCAGTGGTAGTTGAAGGAGCGGCGTCATTGAGATAGATTCCGGCCGACCCTCCGTCTGTGCCTTGGACGTGAAGCTTATTAGAAGGAGAAGAGGTGCCGATGCCGACGTCGCCTTGAGCAACCAAGTTCCCGTCAGAAGTGATGCCACTGGCGGCATAGAGAGTATTAACGGTGAGGTCAATGTCGTCGTCAATGTCTTCGTTTTTAATGGATTCGTTTTTAATTTCGCGGGAATCCACCGCTCCGGTGATAATCCGGACAAGGCCGTTGGATTTGATCTGGATGTCTCCGGTTTTGTATTTTGTCGTTCCGTCTTCGGAGATGACCGGGGTGAAGATTATTCGGGAAAGGATTCTATCGTTTTGTGAGGAGGGATCAAAATAAAGGGTATCGAGAGTATTATCGTTAGAGGCCATACCTCTTAGAGTTGTTGATGTTAAGAGAGGTGCTGTCTCTTGATTGGATTCTTCTCCGAGGATATTTTCGTTGCTGTTAGTATCCAGACTGTTAGTATTCAGCTCTTTCTGGAGATATTGGAAAAAAACAAAAAAAATAATCAGGATTATTATGAGGAATATCAAAATCATTCTTCCGGGGAAGGAAAACCGGGATGATGGCTGGGGAGAATTTTGGGAATGCGGATATGAAGAAATCATTTCCTTTGGTGAAAATTTTTACTATTTGTCCGATTATGCTTTAATTTTACCAACTTTGGAAAAATTTACAAATCCCTCTCTGTTTCTCCCTTTGTTAAAGGAGGAACTCTTATTTCCCTCTCGCTTCTGTTATCCACCAGCCGGAAAGCCGGATAAAGGGCGGAAAAAGCGACCAGCGCTGTCAGGAGGAAAATCGATTTAAGCGGAAAAATGAACAGAAAAGGCGTTGAAATAATGGCGGCTGCGATGTAAGCTGCCGCCCGCGAAGTCCGGAAAAAGTCAATGACATCTATGTCAGTGCTTTCAATCCTTTTATAAAAATAAGAATCGCGCAAAATTTCAACCAGTGACGCCCCGATTCTGGTGGCAAAAAGCACGAGCGCCCAAACGGCAACCGAAGTGGAGCTTATGAAGTAGACAGAAAATGTGGCGATTGCCATAACAATGAGAGAAAAAATAATAAGTTCTTTCTCTCCGGTTTTTTTGTCGGCGATCAGTCCGGCCGGATATTGAAACAAGACAAACGGAACAAGCATCACGGTAAAGACAATTCCGATTTGATCCCATCCCAAACCCAAGTTGCGAAGATAAATCGGCGTGTAAATCACCATCAGCGCATAGAAAAATTCAAGTACAAATGAGATGTAGTAAGCGCGTAAAACATTCTTTCGCAGGGACACTTTTTTTAAAATTTCCATTATGGTGGGGCGGTATTTCACGTTTTCTCTTAAATTACGCAGCCCTAAAAGAGCAAATAAAAATATGAAAGAATAAAGGATAATTAAAAAAATAAAAATTCCATGAAATCCGAATTTGTCCAGGAGCCGGGTGGAAAGAAGCGGTCCGAAAACGTAACCGGTGTTCATAATGGTAAGGTGCAGCCCCCGGATTCTTCCGGAAAATCGGTCAGTCGAGCAGGACTCCAGAATCATATCCAGCGCTACCCAGGCCAAACTGCCGGCAATGAGATATAAAATAAGCGGTATCAGGGCAAGAAAATTCGGAGGCAAAAAAACAAGTAATAGAATAATTGGAATTTTACAGAGCAGAATGAAAAGAAACGCCCGGGATCTCCCGTAGGCGGCGACGACTTTGTGAAAATTAAGAAGGATAATAAGCTCGATGGCGTAAGCGACTAAATAAAACACTCCGACATTTTCCGTTCCCGAAATGTTCTTGAAGTACGTTGACAAAATGTAAATCAGGACTGCCTGGCCGAATCCCAATAAAAAAGAAATAAAACTGATCAGTTTTATCTTTTCTTCGTTTAAGTGCTCTTTGTGAAAACAAAATTCGCTGTCGGACATTGTGTTTTAGTTTTCTGACCAAGTATTATTAGAAAATTTTTCTTTTCGTCTTTCTTTTGATTACTTTTATACCCACTTCTTCTAACTGCTCTTTGCCTAACTCGCTCGGGGCTTTCATCATTAAATCTTCCGCTTCTCCAGTTTTTGGAAAAGCTATCACCTCTCTAATATTAGGCTCATTCATAAGGATCATGATTAATCTATCAATACCGGGAGCAATACCGCCATGAGGAGGAGCGCCATATTCGAAAGCTTCAAGCATGTGACCAAATCTTTCTTTAATCGTTTCTTCATCCAGTCCTAAAAGCCGGAAGATCTTATGTTGAATTTCCTTTTTATGAATTCTGATACTCCCCCCTCCTATTTCACATCCATTTAGTACAATATCGTAAGCCCGAGCACGTACTTTATCTGGATTCGTTCCAAGTAGCTTAATGTCTTCTTCAAGAGGGGCTGTGAAAGGATGATGAGATGAGGTACGTCGGCCGTTCTCGTCCTTCGTAAAAAGTGGAAAGTGTAAAATCCAGCAGAATGCTAACTTATTTCTGTCATTTTTGTCAGTTCGAAGATCCGGTTTATCAGTTCCATATCTTTCCATTGCATCTTGATAATTTAATTCGGGAAAAGGTATCTGGGTGATTTTTTTCTCTGGAAAGTGTTTCTTAACAAGTTGAATAAGACACTCCTCATACAGATCTCTAATTTCCTTTTCGTCTGCAAAACTCATCTCCACATCAAGTTGAGTAAATTCCGGCTGGCGATCACCTCTTTGGTCTTCATCGCGAAAGCATCTCGCAATTTGGAAGTACCTTTCAAATCCTGCCACCATTAACAACTGTTTAAACTGCTGGGGCGACTGAGGAAGAACATAAAATTTACCTTTATGAAGGCGTGAAGGAACAATATATTCTCTTGCTCCTTCAGGAGTTCCTTTTGTAAGAATAGGGGTTTCTATCTCTAAGAATCCTTTTTCCAGATAAAAATCTCTTATAAATTTTATCACCCTACTTCGTATTATTATGTTATTTCTCATTCTATCTGTACGAAGATCCAGATAGCGATATTTTAGTCGAATCTCTTCCTGTACTTCAGAAGTATCTTTTTCTATTTCAAAGGGAGGAGTTTTTGATTCATTCAAGATCTCTATTTTCTCTACCGTTATTTCCACTCTCCCTGTAGAAATTTTTTCATTAACAGCGCTACGTGGTCTTTCCTTAATTATTCCCTCCAGCTCTATGACATACTCACCGCGCAGTCCTTTGGCGGCTTCATAGGCCTCCTTTTTGTCGGGAATAATCACGCATTGAACGATGCCGCTCCGGTCGCGAAGATCAATGAAAATAAGCTTGCCGTGATCACGGCGCCGGTGTACCCAGCCCTTGAGAAACACTCGCTCTCCTATTTTTTTCGGCGTGTCAATGATTAAAGTTCGCTGCATAAATTAAACTAAAAAAACTGAGAAGCTGAAGAACAGAGAAACATTTTTAAGCTTCTTGGTTTCTCAGTTGCTTAGTTTTTTAGTTGCTTAGTTGCTCAGTTATTTAATATTTCTTCAACTTTTTTTGACAAATCGCTCGGTACGATCCGGGTTTTGACAAAAAAATCAGAAATTCCCATCGCCTGAACTTTTTTTAATTCTTCATCATCAACTGAAGCGGAAAGAACGATCAGAGGAATATTTTTCGTTTTTTCTTCCAGTTTCAGCCGCTCGATTAATTCGCTTCCGGTCATCGCCGGCATTATCACATCCAGAATGATGAGGTCAAAATTTTTAGCCAGCGCTTCTTTGAGTCCCCAGGCGCCGTTTCTGGCAAATTCCACTTCATAGCCGTCCGTGCGCAGTTTCTCTCCAAACATTTCCAAAAAAATTTCTTCGTCCTCAATAAAAAGAATTCTTTTCTTCTCTCCCTCTTTCTCTTCAGAAGAAGGGTTCCCTCTTCTCTGCTCATTCTTTTTTTCTTCCTCATACTCACTAAGCATTCGCTGAATTTCCTTTACTAGATCTGATGGGGTGTAGCGGGTTTTGGGAATGAATCCGTCCGCCCCGGCCTCAAACGCTTTATCTTGATCCTCTTTTTCGTCCAGGTTGCTGAAGATTATCACTTTCATTTCCGGGTTGTATTTCCCGCTTTGCTTGAGCTCTTTTAACACGCTCAAACCGCTCATGTCCGGAAGCACCATATCAAGAAGGACAAGATCAAACTTATCATCCCGGGCTTTTTTAAGAACCTCGGCTCCGCTGGCCGCCACGCCAACCTCAAAACCGGCCGCGGAAAACTTACGCTCGTAAATTTCCGAAATCATCGGATCGTCTTCAACAATAATGATTTTGGACATATGTTTACATTTTATCTAAAACAAGCAAAAAATCAAGTTCCGTTTTTCCTGAAATATTCCACTACTTCCTGAATTACCCATTGCGGAGTTGAGGCGCCAGCGGTAATGCCGACTTTTTCAATTTTTCTAAGCCATTCTTTTTTAATCTGATCAGCTCTTTCGATAAAATAGGACCGCGGATTGATTCTTTTGGCAATTTCCCAGAGCCGAGTGGAATTGGCGGACTCCGAAGAGCCAATTACCACTACCGCGTCGCTTTGGCGGGCGATTTTTTTCACTTCATTCTGGCGATCATGAGTTGTGCGGCAAATGGTATTGATGACCTTAACATCAGGGCAGAAGTTATGGACGAAGGAACTCACGATTTCGGCGAGATCCAGATCCTGGGTTGTCTGGAATAAAACAGTGACGCGCTTAAACGAATTTAATTTCAGTTCTTTTAATTCTTTTACCTTTTCCACGATTA
Organism: Candidatus Moraniibacteriota bacterium; assembly: GCA_026396275.1. Classification (NCBI taxonomy): domain Bacteria; phylum Candidatus Moraniibacteriota; species Candidatus Moraniibacteriota bacterium. Next base: position 34,069 of record JAPLXC010000005.1, read on the forward strand.
TGGCGGTATTTTTAGACCATTCTCTGATGCCTTTCGTTTCTTTATGGTCTTTGTCGCCAATGATGACAAGCTTGTGCATTTTTTCAGCGAATACTTTGGCGAGCCGCTGCACCCTTATCACTCTCGGGCAGGTTGTGTCAATAAGCCAGATTTTTTCTTTGCGGCAAAATTCATAAAGCGCCGGTCCGATTCCATGAGCAGTGATTACTAGCGTGCCGATCTTGCTTTTAAGGTTTCGTAAATTTTTGAAAAGATTTCGGTCAACCTGGATTTTTTTCACTCCCAGATCTTCCAAATTCTTCACGACATCGGCATTGTGAACCAGCGATCCCAAAACATAAATTGGTTTTTTGACTTGAGGATTGCCAACAGCGCTCACGATCATATCATAAGCGCGCCTTACTCCCTCGCAAAACCCGGCGTGTTTAGAAAGTGTAATCTTCATGAAATAAATAATTTACCCCAAACTCAATTCAGGGGTCTATTAAAGCCATCCTAACAAAAATGGCTGTTTTTTACTTATTCTCAAAGTTATTTTACCAAACTTTTCGCCAAAATAAAAGGAGATGTAACAATTCGCTGTTACATCTCCAATTCTAAGGATCAAAATAAAGTACTAACTTGCGAGCAACGCCGCGGGATTGAAGTCGCTCCAGTCGTCGTCAAGCCAGCGGCCGTGCCAGTGCCACCTGCCGCCGTGCCAGTCGAGGTAACGGACGCTGAGGTAGCCAGTGGAGTCGCGATAAATCGTTCCCCAAAAAAACACGTATTTGTCTTTCCATTCCTCAGGAATAAGGTGTGGATTGGCAAGTAGATAATCAAGGACGTTGGCGTTGAGAACTGGCATTTTTTCCAATTCCTTGTGCAGTATGTTTCCCTCGATCACTTTTCTATCCCTTTGCTTCTTAGAAAGATAAAGTGAGATTTCTGTCGGATCCCACTTTAACTGCCTGCCCTTTTTGTGCCTAATCACATTCCATCCGCTTGGGACGAAGGGATCCGCATCACAGTTGATTACATGGTCGATAAGCTTAATTTCTGCATAACCAAGTATTACCTGACGAACTTGAGCAAGGATATCGCCCTCACTTAATTTTTTTATCTCTGCATTTGTCCAATCTCCGCGCCGAAACGCGGCTTTTAACTCCCCAGCCTGGTCAACATCGAGCATTATTTCGCTCATCGTTAACTCCTTTCTTTTTGCAACAGTGTTCTTGCGAACGTGTTGCGGTTATTAAGAACATTTATCCCGCTAATGCGGAATACCGGCCATTTTTATGACCAACGCTTAATTGTACACCTAAACCGGCCGACTGTCAAATGCCGGAGTCAATTTTTGGTTTAAATGAAGTATTTATTAGCTCAGATTTTAAATTATATTCACTAAAAGCATATCTTAAGATATTTTATTACACTTCCAAACTTTAAAAAATCAATAACTCCCATGGATTGCGACCGCAATTTATGGCAACCATAAGAAAAATTCTAAAATCTTTTGACACTTTGCTCCGATCGGGGCATACTGTCAAATAAATTATTTTTGGCGAGCTACTTTTTACTCTTTATAAGCTCTACTAATTTTTGAATATCGAAAAGTGTCGGTTTATTTTCATTTCTCTTCTTCACTTCCACTCCCCCGGCTTTCAATGATTTTTCACTTACCACAACACGATATGGAATACCGATAAGATCCGCGTCGGCAAATTTCTCCCCGGCGCTCGCTTCACGATCGTCATGCAGCACTTCAATTCCATTGTCCTGCAATAATTTATATATTTTATCAACCTCTTCATCAATTTTGATTTTTGACCCGCCTGCCGGCGAGGCAGGTTTTTGATTTTTGATTTTGAGCAGGTGCACCTGGTAAGGTGCAACTGCGATTGGCCAGATGATTCCTTTTTCGTCATGATGAAGCTCAACAATCGTTCCCATAAGGCGATTAAGGCCGATGCCATAACAACCCATGGTAATTAATTTGTCTTTTCCGACTTTGTCTTTGACAGTCAAATTAAACGGCTTGGTAAATTTATCCCGAATCTTGAAAATATTCCCGACTTCAATTGCTTTTTCAGTTCTGAACTTATCAGTGCCGCACTGGGGGCATTGGGGCGTTTCATGTTTAATTTCTTTGTTAATCGCCACCTTGCATTTATCGCAGATATATATGGTATCTTCGCCGGCTTCGGAGAGGGTCTGAAATTCATGGGAATATTTGGAAAAAGTGCCGCCGGTGGCAAAAGTAAGGTGGGTTTTTCCGCCAATGCCTGCTTTATTAAAGATGTTAAAGTAACTTTTCTTTACTTTTTCGTAGTAATTATTAAGATCATCCTCATTAAGATGAAAAGAATAGAGATCTTTCATTAAAAATTCCCTTCCCCGCAGCAGCCCGGACTTTGGCCGCAGCTCCATCCGGAATTTGTTCTGAATCTGATAAGCGTAAAAAGGGATATCTTTGTAGGAATGGATGTATTTTTGAACAAGGGGAACAATCACCTCCTCATGAGTTGGCCCCAGGGCGAATTCACGCCCGCCCGAATCCTTGACTTTATACAAATCATCCATCGTGTTCCAACGTCCGGTTTTTTCCCAATTTTCCTTAGGCTGAAGCGCCGGCATAAAAATTTCCTGCCCGCCGACAGCGTTTATTTCTTCCCGGATTATATTCTCTATCTTTTTCATTACCCGGAGCCCTAGTGGAAGAAAAGAATAAACCCCGGCCATTAATTTCTCCACAAAACCGGCTCGAATTAGAAGCTGGGCATTGGCGCTCGTCTCGTCCTTCGGTGCCTCTTTTTGGGTTTTAGTGAAAAGCTTGGACTGCAACATAACTTTATTTTTTATTTGCCTTGGTTATTTGGCTTAACTCTTTACCTCAATAATTCTTCTACTATTTTTTTCACCATGTTTCCATCTGCTTGACCTTTGAGGCGTCCCATGGCGGCGCCCATCACGCGTCCCATATCGGCTTTCGACGCCGCGCCGGTACCCGCGATAACTTCCTTCACGATTTCCCTGATTTTATCTTCACTCAACTGCTCCGGCATATAAGCGGAAAGGATCTCAATTTCTTTTTTTTCTTTTTCGGCAAGGTCGCTCCTCCCACCTTTTTCGTATTGTTCGACACTGTCGCGGCGCTGTTTGATCGAGCGGGCAATAACCTCGACAACTTCCTCGTCGGATAGTCCTTCATCCTGCTTCTTTTTTTCAATTTCAGCGTTGTGGATAGCGCTGCCAAGAAGGCGCAAAACATCGCGGCGAAACGCGTCGCCGGTTTTCAGCGCTTCTTTTAGATCATTGGAAATTTTTTCCTTTAAATTCATATTCTTGTTTACGAATTACTAATTCCATACGAATATACGAATATACGAATTACTTTTTGAATATTAGTATATTCGTAAAAGCGAAGCGCATTAGTAATTAGTAAATACTTATTCCATTTTACGTTTAATATCTTTCAGTGTTTCTTCGTCAAATTTTCCTAATTTTTTCAGTTTATCAATTTCCTTGCGGATTCGGACTTTATATAGCGCTTCTTTTCTCTTTTCCCTTTTGCTTTTTTCTTCAGCCCGAAACCGCGTCCGGCGGGCGCGAACAAGAATGCCGCTCTGCTGAACCCGGCGGGAAAATCGGCGGATTAAACTTTCCGCTGTCTCTCTTTCCTTTTTTCGCACTTCAATCATCTAAAACCTCCAATCTAGAAATTTCTAATTACCAACTTCTAATTTCCAATAAAAATCCAAATGTCAAAATCTAAATTGTTCCAAGTCAAGCCCAAAATCTAAATTTTTAAAAATTTAAACATTTGAAATTGATTTGAAATTTGAGCTTTGGAATTTGGATTTTTAATAAATTAAACTGGTCTTATTTCTTCATACAATTTTGCTCCTCCGATGAGATGCAAATGAACATGAGGAACCTCCTGTCCCCCGTCTTTTCCCGTTCGAAACAACAGCTTGTATCCCTTTCCCGCAATTCCCGTTTGCCGGGCAATGTTTCGAGCGGTAATTATCAATTTTCCAATGAGCTCTTTGTCATTTTCCTCTAAATCATTGGTGCTGGCGATATGCTTTTTGGGAATAATCAAAATATGGACTGGTGCAATAGGATGAATATCTTTGAACGCCAAGACATCGTTATTTTCATAAACAATCTCTGCCGATATTTCTTTGGCAACAATTTTGCAAAAAATACAATCCATAATTCCTGAATTATCCGCTGCGCAATACCACGCTTATTGTTTTAAAACAATTACCGGACTTTTGAGAATTTTTCTCACTGCTGTGATTAGCTTTTCGCCGGTAACTGTCTCTTGAGTTCCGCTTACCATGTCTTTTACGATTACTGTTCCGTCCAAGGCCTCTTTCTGGCCGATAATAAGGGTAATTTCCACTCCCAATCGATCAGCTATCCGCAACTGCGATTTTAAACTGCCTCTGCCAAAACTTTCTGCTACGAGGATGCCGTTTTTCTCCAATTCGGAAAACAGCCGCAAGCTTTTCTTTTTAGCTAGATCCCCGAGTTGTGCCAGAAAGATTCTGGGTTTGGGTTCCCGGTATGGTTTGGCGTTCACCCTTTTCATTTCCAGCACCAGACGGTCCAGTCCCAGGCCAAAACCAATGGCTGGGGTGGATTCGCTTCCGAGCAGTTTAATGAGATCATCATATCTTCCTCCGCCCCCAAGGGAATATTTTCGTCCTTCTTCTTCCTCTGACCAAATTTCAAAGACGGTTTTCGTGTAATAATCTAGCCCTCTTACCAATCGCGGATTAATAAAGTACGGGAGATCCAGCTCGTCCAGATATTCCAGAAGATTCTTAAAATGCACGCGGCACGGCGCGCACAAGTGATCAACTGATTGGGGCGCGGCCGCCGCCAACTGAGCACATTTGTCCTCTTTGCAGTCCAGAATGCGCAAGGGGCTGACTTCTAATCTTTTCCTGCAGTTTTGGCACAGTTTATGTTTTTTTGATTCCAGATAGGAAACCAGGAGTTTTTGGTACCCCGGACGACATTCCCCGCAGCCGATGCTATTAACCTGAAACTGGATGTTTTTTATTCCCAAACTGCTAACTACTCGCTGGGCCAGCTGAATGACTTGAGCGTCCAGGATGGGATCCTGCTCGCCAAAGACATCAAAATTTGCCTGCCAGTGTTCCCGATAACGTCCTTCCTGGGGACGATCGTAGCGGTAAACCTGGCCCACTGAAAAAAGCTTTACCGGTTTCGGCCACACGTTCATCCCATGCTGAATATAAGCCCGCGCTATCCCGGCCGTAAATTCCGGGCGAAGCGCTACTTTATCCCCGCCCTTAGTGACGAAGGTGTACATTTCTTTTTCCACAATATCAGTTCCTCGGCCAATCGAACGGGCAAAAAGATTGGAATATTCCAGCACCGGCGTGTCAATTCTTTTAAATCCGAATTCCTGTGCCGCCCGACCAACAACTCTCCTCACCTGATTCCAATAGGGCTGTTCCCCCGGCAAAATGTCGCGCATTCCTCTAGGCGGCTGAAGAAAAATAATTTCTTCCGTCGGAAGTTCCTTTTTCTTCCTGACGCTTTTTTTCGCCACAGGTCTCCTCGGCGCTTTGGCTCGACGCTTTGTTTTTTTCGAATTTTTTCTCCTGTCTTTGCCTTTCACCATATTTTTTTCTTAACTTATCGCTAAAAATTGACTGTGAATTTACGGACCGAGTTAAAAAACCGATGCTTTCTCAAGCGGCCAGGCGCGGAGAATAACTTTCCCGATAACTTCATCACTTTTGAGCGGCCCCCAGGAACGCGAGTCGTGGCTGGACGAACGGTTGTCTCCTAATACAAAATACTCATCGCCTCCCAGCTGGAGCACAACACTGCCGGCGGTCTTTACGCCAGAAGCCAGATATTCACTTTCATCCAAAATGGAGCCACCCGGATTTCTCGCATTGTAGATTAAAACTTCTCCATTTTCTATTGCTATCTTTTCTCCAGGAAGACCAATCACCCGTTTGATAAAATACTGCTGGTGATTTTTAGGATAGCGAAACACAATCACATCTCCTCTTTTAAGTTCCTTGAAGGGACGGATTGAAAAAAAGTGAATTTTATCAAAACCGACATCCGTCTTTTTATATCCCAGCTCATTAATAATAAGATATTCACCATCTTCAAAAGACGTTTCCATTGAAGCGCCCTGAACAAAAAATGGCTGAAAAAGAAAGACCCTGATCGGCACGATAATCACCAGCGCCCAGAGGAAAACTTTAACAACTTCCACAATAAAACTGCCTACTCCGTAGTATGATTCTTTCCGGCTGTGGCCAGCGTAATTTTTTCCCGGATTGTCTTTTTTCACGGTTATTTCCCTAAAAAGATGCTAAACATACTCATCTTATCATCTTTTTTCTGTCTTTGCAAGGGCGGTCTCCGGCGTAACTTTTGACATTTGCCTCCAAGCTGGGATACTATGAAAACGATGGATGTGATCAATATCAAAAGTGACAAAAAGAGTAAAAAAAATGTAATACTGCTGGTTGTTGCAGTTCTCTTTTTAATAATCGCATTGGGGGGGATATATTTCGGCTGGAAAATCCACGCGGTTAGCAAAAGAATTAATATCAGCAACAGCACTGGTGTTTCTTTTACTGATAATGTCCAAGCGGTGGCTTCTTTAGTTGTTCCCTCCTCGCGTCAAGTTCTCAAAGGGGAAGAAGAAGGCAGGATAAACGTTCTGCTGCTTGGAACAGCCGGTGAAAATCAGCCGGGCAAAAACTTGACCGACACGATAATGATTATGAGCATCAACACCGCCAGTAAAAAAGTGGCTCTTCTGTCTCTTCCTCGTGATTTATATGTCTCTGCTCTCGGAAAATCCTGCGCGACAAGAATTAATGAAGTCTACCATTGCGGTCTCCTCCACGGCGAAGGGGTTGATCCGATCAAAAGCGTCGTAGAAGAGATTACCGGAATTCCGATTCACTATTTCCTGGCTTTGGATTTTGAGGGATTTAAAAAAATTATTGATGATATTGGAGGGATCAATATTATGGTTGAGCGCGACATTTATGATCCCCGCTATCCCGGGCCAAATTACAGCTACGAGACCTTCGAAATAAAAAAAGGCCTCCACCATATAGATGGAGCAACAGCATTGAAATACGCCCGGGAGCGCCATGCTGACCCTGAAGGCGATTTTGGCCGGGCTCGCCGCCAACAACAGATCATTCAAGCGTTTAAAAATAAAGTGTTCTCCCTGCAAACCTTCCTCAATGTTTTCAAATTAAACAGTCTGCTCAACACTTTAGAAAAAAATATAAAAACTAATGTCTCGCTGGAGAAAATTGAAAGTTTTATCCACTTAAGCAAACAAGTTGATAGCCAGAACGTCACCAATATTGTAGTTGATGCCTGGAAAAAAGACAGTCTTTTGAAAGTATCCCATCTGCAAAGAGGAGACCTGCGCGTGTTTATCTTGATCCCACGAGTGGGAAATTTCAGCGAAATTCAGGAATTAGCGCAAAATATATTCGATGTTGAGAAAATACGCGAGCGCTGGGCGGAAATTGAGAAAGAAAAGGCAAGTATCGCGATAATAAATCAAAGCAGCGACAAAAACCTGGCAGTCAAGATTCAAAATTTGTTAAGGGAAAAGCTGAAGCTTACTGATGTCAAACTGATTACCTCTCGTAGCACAATCAGCAGAGACAATACAATAATTATCGATAATACTTCAGGAAAAAAACTTTTTTCTCTTGACGAATTGATCAAAAAACTGCCGGCTACTTTAGGCAAAGAAAGAAATGATATAATAAGCGTGAGCACAGATTCAGATTTTGTTATCCTGTTAGGAAAAGACCTGGAGAAAACCTACGCTTTTGAGGAGGACAGTATTGAGGAGTTTAACAAAGCAAGCGAGGATCAGGAATATTTCTTAAATAATCAGCAAACTAAATACTAACAAAATGAAAATAATAATCGGTCTGGGTAATCCCGGAAAAAAATATGCGAATACCCGCCATAATGTCGGGTTTATGATAGTGGATAAATTGCGGGAAGCGTGGGACTTCTCTGCTTTTGAATTAAATAAGAAATTTAATTCTGAAATTTTAGAAGGAAATATAGATGGAAAAAAAATAATGCTCGTCAAACCGCAAACTTTCATGAATTTATCCGGCGAAGCAGCAAGAAAGATTTTAGATTTCTATAAATTGACGCCGGCCGACATTATTGTTATTCACGACGATTTAGATATTGATCTTGGAAAATTCAAAATTTCCGACGATTCCTGCGCAGCAGGACATAACGGTGTGCAGGATATTATTGATAAATTAAGCACACAAAAATTTAAAAGAGTAAGAATTGGAATCGAGGGCGAAGAAAAAAATAAAAGCCGGACAGTCCCCAGCGAAGATTTCGTGCTTCAAAAATTTGAAGATGTAGAATTAGGAAAAATAGAAAAAGTTTTAGAAGAAATTCTAGAAGAGCTAAGAAACTCTTTATAATAATCTAGTCACTTTATAATAACCAAAATAAAAGTCATATTACACTATCTGTCGGCCGACATAAGGTGTCAAAAGATATTAAATATGCAAATCCATAACTTCCGAATTTATGTTCTGTTTAGATAATATTTTTATAAACTTTTTCTACAAGCAAATAATTGACATAATTTCCTATTTTTCTTCTTTTTATTTCTTTTATCAAGTCCTCTGTTAAAGAATGCTTGCTTATAAAAACGCTCTCCTGTAATTTTCTGTAGTTTAGAAGATATAATTCTTGCCTTAACCAGTTGCGTATTTTTCTTTTATCTTCAGGAATATCAAAAATGACTACTCTGAACTTATTGTCCCATTTTTTATCTAGGGTCTTTTTTCGATTTAAAACATATTTGGCCAGTATTTTCCCCATTTTTGTTAACACATACTTGTTCCCCCTTTTTTCCACGAAGCCCTGTTTTTGTAATCTTCGAATGCTCTGTCTTATTGTATTCTCTTTAAAACTGGTCTTTTTTGAAGAGGGTCCTGGCCAATCAAATGATGAGGCGGGAAGATCCGCATAAATTGATGGCGATAAGAAAGCATTAATAGTTAATTCTCCCATTTGGATTAAGGCAACAAATACCCAGGCCGAAGCATTGAGGGAATTTCTCACAACATTCCTGGTTATAGCTCTTACCAGTTTCAAGTTTTTCTTCTTTGTCATATAACCATCTTTTAAAATTAATTCTATATTCCCGCTAGCTATATTACACTATCTCACGGCCGGAGTAAAGTGTCATATGACACACTATTTTAGTATTGCTTGTTAAATTAATATTAATTATGTTACATAATCTGGCGGCCGGCGTCAAGTGTAGTATAATTTATACTCTATTATTTCTGAACGCTATTTTGGAAAATAAAAAAGGCAGGTCTTGGTTTCCTAGATCTGCCTTTAAAGATTACTTTCTTTTGCCTTCCACAATTCCACCCGCAGTGGCATCCTCACCTGAAAATTCAGGATCAGATACGCTTAACTACTTGCGGACATTAAGGAGGATCGCCCGCTTTGGACTGCGAGCAGAACCATGGAAAGCAAACGACGAAGTCGTCCTGAACCCACCTTTGGCGGGTGAAGGATCTCGCAATAATACCGCGAATGGCGTTATTTATTAGATTCATCGACTTCGTTTGGAATGACAGATTGTTAGGAACTAACAATACAGTATAGCAAATTACCGATCATTTGTCAACCCTCAAATTTGTGCTAAGATAAAGGCATTATGGAGAACAAAAATGACCTAAAACATTTAAACGCTTTGAATAAAATCCCAGGCGTCGGTTCCCAGAAAATGAAAATGCTCCTGAAATTTTTTAAAAGTTCCGAAAATATCTGGAAAGCGGATTTGAAAAATCTCAAGGAAAGCAAAATTGGCGAGGCATTGGCTCAAAAAATTATCACGGAAAGAGAAAAAATAAATCCCAGCCTGGAATGGGAAAAATTAGAAAAAGAAAATATCAGAATAACAACCTTCACTGATGATAATTATCCCAAGCTTCTTAAAGAAATTATCAGCCCGCCGTATATATTATATGTAAAGTCCGCCGATATGAATTTTAATTGGAATTCACAGCCGATGGTTGCCATAGTGGGTTCGAGAAAATTCACCCAGTATGGAAAACAGGTGGCGGAAAATTTCGCCAGAGAGCTGGCGAGAGCCGGAATTTACATTGTGAGCGGAATGGCTTATGGCATTGATTCATTCGCCCACAGGGGAGCGCTGGAAGGCGGAGGAAAGACCGTTGCCGTGCTGGGTAGCAGTTTAGAAGACAAAAATATCGGCCCGCGGTCCAATTATGAATTATCCCGGGAAATTATGGAAAACGGCGCGCTAGTTTCTGATTTTCCGACCGGCATTGTCTCTCTTCCCGGCAATTTTCCGGCGCGCAATCGAATTATGGCAGGACTGTCTCTTGGGACAATTGTAATTGAAGCGGCGCTTGACAGCGGGAGTTTAATTACGGCCAATTTAGCGCTTGAAGCCAACCGCGAGGTCTTCGCCGTTCCCGGCTCTATCTTTTCTCCCCAGTCGGAAGGAACGAATAAATTGATTAAAAGCGGCGCCAAATTAGCCGCCAGCGTCACCGATATTCTAGAAGAATTAAACATTGAAAAGAAAGCCAGCGAGGAAAAAATTAAAAACATAATTCCGGCCACTCCCGAAGAAGAAAAAATTATCAAAAACTTGACGCATGAACCGACTCATATTGACACAATCACCAAACTTACTAAACTGGAAGCAAGTGTCGTCTCTGGGACGCTCGCAGTGATGGAAATGAAAGGAATGATAAGGAATATCGGGGGGCAGAATTACATTGTTATATAACATATAACATGAAACATATAACAAATTTTAAAAAATGATTTGTTAGATTGTTACATGTTACGTGTTTCATGTTTCATGAAACTGATTATCGTCGAATCTCCCACTAAAGCCAGAACTATTTCCAAATTTTTGGAAAAAATTTATACTGTAAAATCCTCTTATGGCCATGTTCGCGATCTTCCCAAAAGCGAGATGGGAATTGACATTGAAAATGATTTTAATCCCCGCTATATTATTCCTACTAAAGCCCGGACCAAAGTTTCAGAGCTTAAAGAACTTTCTAAAAAATCGGATGAGGTGATTCTGGCCACTGACGAAGACCGCGAAGGAGAAGCAATCGCATGGCACTTGGTTGAGGCACTCGGCCTAAATGCCAGCCGAGATACAAACGTTAAACGTATTGCATTTCACGAGATTACTAAGAATGCCATATTAAAGGCCTTAGAAAGTCCAAGGAATATTGACATGGATTTGGTCGATGCCCAGCAGGCGCGAAGGATTTTGGATCGCTTAGTCGGCTATGAACTTTCGCCGTTTTTGTGGAAAAAAGTGAAAAGAGGATTATCAGCCGGACGCGTGCAATCAGTCGCGCTAAGAATCATCGTGGAAAGAGAAAGGGAAATTGAAAAATTTGAAAAAGAAAATTATTGGGCGATAACCGCTGTACTTTCTAGGGATAAAAATAATTTTGAAGCCGGCCTCGCAAAAATCGGAGAAAAAAACGTTGAAGAAATCGTCACGCTAAAACTTTTCGCCGGTGACTACAAAACCAAAAAAACTGTCATCGACAGCGAGGCAAGGGCCAGAGAAATTATTGCCGATTTAGAAAAAGCAAATTACAAAGTAAAAAATATCACCGAAAAGGAAACTTCGCGCTATCCTTCCGCGCCTTTTACCACTTCTACTTTGCAGCAGGCGGCCAATGCCAATTTGGGATTTTCCGCCAAGTTCACGATGAGCGTGGCGCAAAAACTTTACGAGCAAGGGCATATTACTTATATGAGAACCGATAGTGTGAATCTTTCTCTCGAATTAATGCTCGCGGCCAAAAAAATTATTACAAAACTTTTTGGAAAAAACTATGCTCTTCCCAATCCGAGATTTTATAAAACCAAATCCAAGGGCGCCCAGGAAGCCCATGAAGCCATCCGGCCGACTTATCCCGGCGAGACCCCGGAGGATTTAAAAAACAAGCTAGATCCGGCCGAATATAAATTGTATAACTTGATTTGGAAAAAAATGATTGCCTGCCAGATGCAGCCGGCAATTTTCGATTCAGTGAAAGCGGAAATTGAAGCCAGTTATAAAGGCAATTATCTTTTACGAGCCAATGGTTCAACGCTTAAATTTGACGGGTTTCTGAAGGCATATAACAGCAAAGCACCAGGCGAAAACATTCTGCCGAAAATGAAAATTGGAGATAAATTAAATTTAATAAAAATTAATTTCGAGGAGAAAGCCACCACCCCTCCGCCGCGATATTCCGAAGCGACATTAATTAAAGTCCTGGAAGAAAACGGAATCGGCCGGCCGTCCACCTACGCGCCGATTATTTCTACCATCATTGAACGCAAGTATGTTGACAAGAACGAAGAGAAGCGTCTTTGCCCTCTGGAAATCGGGAAAGTGGTCAATGATCTTCTGGTAGAACATTTTCCCGAAATCGTGGATATTAAATTTACGGCAAACATTGAGGAATACTTTGATGAAATCGCGGAGGGAAAAAATGAGTGGGTTCCGGTCATTCGCAAATTTTATACGCCTTTTCATAAACACCTGGAGGCGAAAACCAAAGAAGTGAAAAGAGAAAATGTTCTAGAAAAACTTGATCGTCCTTGCCCTGATTGCGGCGGCGATCTTATTGTAAAATTCGGCCGTTTCGGAAAGTTCATAGCCTGCGCTAATTTTCCAAATTGCAAATACACCGAAAAAACAGCCGAGGAAAAAAAGGTGGACGAAGAAAACTCTGGCGTTGTCTGCGACTTGTGCGGCGCCCCGATGACAGTCAAGCGCGGAAGATATGGGACTTTTCTAGGATGCTCAAAATATCCTGAATGCAAGGGCATCAAGAAAATTGAAAACAAGATCGGCATGAAGTGCCCGAAATGCGAAAAGGGAGAAATAGTTGAGCGAAAATCCAAGCGGGGAAAAACCTTTTACGGCTGCAACCGCTGGCCGGAGTGCGATTTCGCGCTTTGGAATAAACCAACTGGCGAAACTTGCCCGCAATGCGGATCGCTTCTTGGCTATTCTTTCAAAAATAAAATAAAGTGTTCCAGAAAAGAGTGCGATTTTGAAAAGTAACATCACGACAGTGTCTGACGAAATCGGGAGTGCTACAATTAATTTTCACTTCAGTATCCTGAAAGATCCTGAAGTTTTTTCATTTACCCACACCAATTCTTATAAAGACCTTTGGCAATCAATTACTAAAGTCAATAGGCGGCTTCGCCTTACGGCTTTAAATTACCTTGGGGTTTCCCTGGAATTGGTGCGGGGATATGCCCAGCATAATTTCTATAACTTTCTTTAAACTTGCTCCTTTCTCCTCTTTCGTATAATCTAAAATATATGCTTGTCCTAGACGACATTTTAAAGTCCTTCAAGTTAGAGCTTACCGATGAGCGGCGGAAAATGATTACCGAGACCTATGAATTTGCCGCATCGGCCCACACCGGGCAAAAAAGAAAGTCCGGCGAGGATTACATCCAGCACAGCTTGGAAACCGCCAAAACCCTGGCTGATATCGGCATGGGCTCACGCACTATTTCAGCAGCGCTTCTTCATGATGTTCCCGAAGACACTGCCGTGGGACTTGAAGAAATAGAGAAAAAATTCGGAAAAGAAATCGCCAAAATTGTTGACGGCGTCACCAAACTGGGAAAACTGCGCTTGCGGGGATCGCAAAAGGAATTTTATCTTGAGAATCTCCGCAAGATGTTTTTCGCCATGGCGGAAGACATCCGCGTCGTGATTATAAAACTGGCTGACCGGCTTCATAATATGCGCACGCTGGAGCATCTTCCTCCCGAAAAACGAAAGCGGATTGCCCGGGAGACAATGGAAATCTTTGTGCCAATCGCCAACCGGTTAGGAATCGGCGAGATTAAAGGCCGACTTGAAGACCTGGCTTTTAAATACCTTGATCCTGAAAACTACGAATACGTAAAAAATCTTGAAGCCAAATACTACCAAGAAATAGAAAAATACATCAATCAGGCCATTAAAGAATTAAAAAAAGAACTTAAAAATGAAGGGATTGAAGTAATTGATATTTACGGCAGGGCCAAGCATCTATATCGGCTGTTTCTCAAGCTCCAACGCCACGATATGGACATAAGCCAGGTTTACGACTTAGCGGCTATTCGCATTATTGTCTCCGAGGTGGCTGATTGCTATGAAACACTCGGCATCGTTCACAAAAAGTATCACCCGATGATCGGAAGAATAAAAGACTACATATCGCTTCCCAAGCCCAATGGCTATCAGTCCATCCACACCACCGTTTTCGGCCCGGAAGGAAAAATTTTGGAAATCCAGATACGAACCAAGAGAATGAACGATGAAGCTGAATTCGGAATCGCCGCTCACTGGACCTACAGTGAAAAAGAAAAGAAGGGATGGAGAAAATACTTTTTCCCCAGAAAAAAGAAAGTTCCTGATGAAGAAATTGCCTGGGTCGGACAGCTTCAGGAATGGCAAAAGGAAATCGGCAGAGACGGCGAAGAATTTATGGAGGGGCTAAAGATCGACTTTTTTAAAAATCACATCTTTGCCTTCACTCCTAAGGGAGATATCATTGATCTTCCGGAGGAAGCTACTCCCATTGACTTTGCTTATGCTATTCACAGCGAAATCGGAGAGAGGGCCGTAGGCGCCAAGGCCGACGGGAAAATGGTTCCTCTTGATTACTGCATCAAAAATGGTCAGGTGATTGAAATTCTTACTACCAAAGAATCCAAGCTCCCCAGCCGCGACTGGCTCAACTTCGTCAAAACATCAGTAGCCAGATCTCATATCGGAAGACGCTTGAGAAAAGAAGGGAAGCTGTAATAATTTCTAATTGATCTAATTATTCTAATTGACCTAAAAAATTTCCAAAATTTTTTATTGGGATTTGAGAATTGGAGATTAATTAGAAATTAGATCAATCAGGAATTAGAAATTTTGTTCAAGATGTTATTCAATTCTTCTTCTGAATAATATTCAATAATAATTCTTCCTCCGCCTCCGGACTTGGCAATTTTGACTTTCGTTCCAAGAAATCCTACCAACTTATCTTCCAATTCTTTAATTTGAGGATCAATGTTTAAAATCCGCTTATGAGGCCGGACAGAAATTTCCCTGGTCTTGTTTTCTGTTTGCCTCACCGTCAGATTTTGCTTTATAATAAGCTCGAACAGGACCCGCTGCTTTTCCGGATTGTCCATCGCTAAAATGGCTTTGGCGTGCCCTTCGGTAATTTGCCCCCCAGCAAGCGCTCGCTGAATTTCAACCGGTAATCCTAAAAGGCGAATCTTGTTGGCGACCGAACTGCGACTTTTTCCTATCCGCAGCGCCACCTCTTCCTGGCTCATCTGAAAATCATCAGTGAGTTTTTTGTAGGCCCTGGCTTCTTCTACAGCATTGAGATCATATCGTTGGACATTCTCTACTAGAGCCAGTTCTAGCTTCTCTTTTTCTTTTGCCTCGCGAATTACAATCGGGACAGTTGAGAGTCCCACTTGCTTGGCGGCTTGGAATCTTCTTTCTCCGGCGATGAGTTCAAATCGTGAACCGTTCTGGCTCACTACTAATGGTTGAATAATTCCGTGCTGTTTAATTGATTGGGCTAGCCCTACTAGTTTCTCCTCGTCAATCTGAAGACGGGGCTGGTGAGGATTGGAATCAATTAAATTAATGTCGATCTCTGATACTTTACTTTGCATGAAACTTTCCTCTGAATTTCTGTTTACTTGCTCCTTTATTTCTCCGTTTTTCTGTTCTTTTGTTTCTCGGTTTTTTTGTTCTTGCGTTCCTTTATTTTTTTGAGGTATCAACGAGGCCAGGCCGCGCCCTAATCCGTAATTTTGCATAAAATTGTTACATTGCTAAATTGTTACACTGTAAATTTTTTATTTTCTTTTTCCTTTTCCAATATTTCTCTCGTCAGATTTTTATAGGCCCTGGCTCCTCCGGAAAAAGCGTCAAAATGCAAAATAGATTTTCCGAAACTGGGAGCTTCGGCTAGACGCACGCTGCGAGGAATAACGCTGTCAAAAACATGACCAGGGAAATGATCGCGCACTTCGCGCACTACTTGGCGAGCCAGACGATTACGGCGATCATACATCGTGAGCACTGCTCCCATTACACTCAACTGCGGCTGGAGATTTTCCTTCACTAAATTAATCGTCTCGAGCAATTGGCTCAAGCCCTCCAAAGCGTAATATTCCGTCTGGACCGGTATGATTACTTCGTCGCTGGCTGCCAGTCCGTTGATTGTGAGCAGCCCCAAGCTGGGGGGACTGTCGATAATAATATAATCGTATTCGGTGCGAATTTGGCGAAGAACATCATAAAGTTTAAACTCGCGGTTTTCAATGTGAACCAGTTCAATATTTGCTCCTGCCAGATCCTGCGAGGCTGGCATGACATCATGCCCGAAACTTTCCGTTTTCATGATAATTTCACGGGGGTGATGACCCATTATCATCGCATGGTATAGGCTTTTAGAGAGTTCGCGAGTGTTAATACCCAGTCCTGATGAAGCATTTCCTTGCGGATCAAGATCAACCAGAAGCACAAACTTACCCGCCGCCGCAAGATACGTAGCTAAATTAATAGCTGTGGTGGTTTTTCCCACTCCGCCTTTTTGATTGACGAGAGATATGATTTTCGCCATAATTAGCTATAGTATACATCAAAAGCCGCTGTGGCGGAATCCATGCACCAATCCCGACAAACGGGGTGGTGCGGGACAAGCTGGCAGATTTACCCCGCACTAATTTTGCCGAAGTGGTGGAACGGTAGACACGTACGACTCAAAATCGTATGAGCTTATGCTCATGTGGGTTCGATTCCCACCTTCGGCACAATTTAGGCAAAATTTAGTGCGGGGCGCGCGACTCCCCAAACCAAATTCTCTTTCAGCGAATTGGTATGGGGCAGGCAAAATCGTGTGGGCTTACGCTCATATCGGTTCGACTCCGATCAGCGGCACATGTTTTGAACATGCTTCGTTGCTTGACTTTTTATCAATTCTGTACTAATATGATATATCGGACTTGTACAAGGTTTATTTAAAAAAGGAGGAAAAAGTGAAGAAATACGAGGAAAAAAACGGAGACCAGACACTTTTCGAAAAAATAAAAGAGAAGCTGGAATCGCTCTTGGCAACGATAATATTATGGAAGGGAGGACATTTCTAATTCCTACTGTCAGCCGCTTGTTCTAGATTTCTAGACAAGCGGCTTTAATTTTCGAACTATTTATAAATTGAAAAGTATTCGGGCATTTTGGGTGGTTATCTTAGCTATTTCTTTAACATCCAAGTTTTTCACTTCCGCAATTTTTTGAGCCGTGTACTTTACATAAACCGGTTCGTTTCTTTCTCCTTTTTTCGGAACCGGAGCAAGATAAGGGCAATCGGTTTCCAGCAGCACATTTTCTAAGGCGACTTCTTTAATCAGACGATTAAAGCTGTTTGAATAAGTTATCACTCCATTGAGGCCGATTTTATAGCTAAGTTCTGTGAATTGACGGGCGGTTTTGTAGCCGCCGACGAAACTGTGAATCACTCCTCTTTTTTCCACCGGATTATTTTCCAAAATTTCGTAAAGATCGTCGTAGGCATCCCAGCAGTGGATTATCATTGGCTTTCCAGTTCCATTGGCTAATCTTATTCCCTCTAAAAAAACTTTCTTTTGCTTCTTCTTCAATTCTTCTACGTTATCGCTTTCCTCAAAATGGTGATAATCCAGTCCCATTTCTCCAATTGCCACCATCTTACTATTTAAAGTGAGGGTCCTGTATTTATCATAATCAAAATTTTCTCCATTGAGAATAATTTCTTCACTTTCCCATTCTTCACTGCCGCTATATTCAATTTTACTTTTCTCAAGATGAAGCGGATGAATTCCCACTGCCGCCCAAACTCCGCTTTCATATCTTTCGGCAATTTCCACTGCCCGCTGGCTTGTTGAATATTGTGAGCCAACATTAATAACGAGCACATCATTATCGAGTGCCCGTTTTAAAACTTCGTCGGCGTCTTCGCGGAATGCTTTGAAATTTACGTGAGCGTGGGTGTCGATGAGCATGGCGTTGTCATGCTGAACTTGTTTCAGCATCTAATTAGATCCCGAAACAAGTTCGGGATGACATTAATGATGTCATTTTATCCTTTGAAAAAGCGGTCCTGTCTTTTTAGTTTCCAAGGCGGTCTTAATTTTTTGAGATGTTTCGGGCATGAAGGGCATCAGTAAATCAGAATAAAGCATTAGATGAGAAAACAATTTTACTACACTTTCTTTTAATTGTTTACTGTTTTCTTTGAATTCCCATGGTTTAGTTTTTTCAATATACTCGTTCATTTGTTTAATTCCTTTAAGCGTCCAATGGCTAACAAGTTTTCCTTTCTCATAATAGCCTCCTGATGTTCCCAACCAAATACCATAAAGTACTTGTTCTAATTTAAACTCAAAAAAAATAGATTGATACCATTTTTTTATTTCGTCTAGGTCTATATCTTTTTCTGTGTAGTTATTAATTTCCTTAAATAGTTCCTTACCGTTTAATTGCAGTTTTTCGCTCATTTTTATCACACGTGAAAGTAAATTTCCTAATCCATTGGCAAGTTCCGCATTATATTTTTCCGTAAATTTTTCCCAGCTGACATCCATATCCTCTCCAAAATTTCCAAAACTCAAAAGTAAGTAGCGCGTTCCATCTACACCAAATTTTTCAATCATTTCAAAAGGAGAAATTACATTTCCGAGAGATTTGCTCATTTTTTGGCCGTCAACCCCGATAAATCCGTTAATAAATATCTGTTTGGAAGAGGAAATTCCAGCTGACATTAACATTGCCTGCCACATAGCCACTTGCTGACGCAAATTATCTTTTCCAGCTAATTGCACTACCGGCCACCATTTTCGAAATTTTTCCATATCATCCGGCCAGCCAATAGCTGAAATGTAGTTTACCAGCGCTTCAAACCAGACGTACATTACTTGTTCTGAATCGCCTGGCACTTCTACTCCCCATGGCATTTTGCTTTTGACCCGCGATATACTAAAATCTTCCAGTCCCTTTTCAACAAATTTTTTCACTTCATTTAATCTCTTCCTGGGCAAAACAAATTCAGGATTCTTTTCGTAAAGAGCCAGTAAATCTTTCTGATATTTTGAAAATCGAAAGAAATAATTTTCTTCCTCAATGATTTCCATTTCCTGATCCGGGTGAAGCGGGCATTTGCACCCGCCAATTAATTCTGACTCAGTTTTTTCCAATTCGCAGCCAACACAGTATTTAATTTTATACTTCTTTTTATAAATATCTCCGTTGCTGTTACATCTTTCCCAAAATTCCTGTGCCGCTTTCACGTGATGCTCGTCTGTTGTTCGAATAAAATTATTAAAGCTCAAATTTAAAGTTCCTTTCAATTTTTTGAAAGATTCAGCTTGTTCATCACAGTATTTTTGAGCATCCATTTTTAATTCTTCGGCCTTTCTGAAGATTTTGAGTCCATGTTCGTCAGTGCCGGTATTAAAAAAAACTTCATCCCCTATTTGACGATGAAATCTGGCCAAGACATCCGCTTCAATAATTTCCAGCGCAAAACCAATATGCGGTTCGGCATTTACATATGGTAATGTGGTTGTTATGTAGAATTTATTCATATTTAATCCAATAACCTCTCATAATTATTCGCCCAATAGAGGACTCGCTGGCAGTACCAGTTGTATTTGGACGAGGTTGTTCCTGACAAATACAATTTGGCCGCGTTGCACTCGCCTGATTTTTTGGTCGCTCCGCCCTTTGCTAATTTAAGCCCCATTGCCACCACTCCGTCAGTAAGATTCCAAGGATCCGGCGGATTGTGGCCGGTGACAGAAGCGATTCGGCTTTTATATCCTATCCAGGTATCGGACATAAATTGCGCCACGCCCATCGCCCCGCCGGTTCCAGAATAGGAGCTGGGTGGGCAGGAAACTTTTCTCTTTTTCCATTCATAATCCAGTTCATCGCAAATGTCTTTGAATAATTCCAGTCTTCTTCCGCTCATCCGGCTGTCTTTTGCATAACATCCACCGGTGAATCTTCCTAGGTCCGATTCTACCACCAGCATTCCCATAATGAAATCTTTTCTCACACCGGATACTTTTGAAGCAAACCTTGCGGCGTCCTCAATGTCTTTGGCATTATATGATTTTCCCAAATATCCAGAAAGATTGCTCCGCAATTTATACAGCTTGGCGTTAAGTTCGGCAATGGTCGCCTCTTTTTCCTGAATGTCGCCCTGCGTTTCATATTTTTCGGAAAGAAGTGCTTGCTGCTGATCTTGTTTAAGCGCCAGCAAACGCTCGTGATCTTTTTTGAGCTCTTCAAACTTTACTTTTTCCCCTTCAAGCTTCCCTTTGGAGGACTTAATATCCTCAATCAGGCCAAAAACTTTCTGCTGAATTAGGGCAATGTGATCAAGGCCGCCAAGAAATTGAGAAAAATTACTTTTGTCTAAAAGCGCTACTACCGGCGAATTGCTCCGGCTATAGTACATTTCCCGAACCAAGCTGGCCAGCACTCTCCTTTGAAAATTCATTTTTTCATTAGCCAGTTCTATTTCACTTTCGGCGCGGGAAATGTCTTCTCTAGTCCCTTGTACAAATGATTCGGTTTTTCTGACTTCTCCTTGAGTATAATTGACGGATTGCTGAATCTGGCCGAGTTCTTGCTCCAATTTTTCTCTTTCTGCTTGCTCCTTTTCAATTTTGCTCTCGATATTTTCAATATCCTCCTTTATTTCCGCTTGATTGGCTGGATCCTCGGCCACGACTACCCTGCCAGAAAGCACCATTAAGAGAAGCGACAACAAACAAACAAGAAGAAAGGGTGTAATCTTTTTTTCCTTCAGATTCCCCATTCTTTTATTTTACCACTGATTATTGCCAAGTCAAAAGCAGGACAAACGTCCTGCTTTTTTCTCTTATCGAAAAACAATTTGCCCACGCACCAGAAAGCCACGAACGCCGACTCGTGAGATGAATGACCTTCAGGCGGCTTTCGGTGCGGGGTTCCGCGCTTCCGAAAACCGAAAGGGCTGAAAACCCCGACCGTAAGGTCGAGGAGTGCTTCACCTACTCTTTCTTTTCTACTGCTACTGCTTCTTCTTCCTTGCTCGCTACTTCCTCCACTGGAGCTTTTTCCGCTACTCCCTCAATGGCCGCTACGTCCTCCTCTACTTTTTCTTCAAGTTTTGCCAGTTCTTCCTCACTGCGCGGAGGAGCAACATTGGCTACTACTGTTTCTGTATCAACTAGTATTTTTACTTTGTCAGAAATATTAAGATCACTTATTTTTATTACATCGTCAAAGGTTTTAAGAGCGCCGGTATCAACTTCTATTTTGGCTGGAAGATCAGCTGGAAGACAGTTTATGGGAATGGCATCAATACTTTTTACCAGAACTCCCCCCAATGCTTTAACCGCTTCTGATTCCCCGATAAATTCAAGCGGGATTTCGGTTTCGATTTTTTGATCCATCCGGACCTGGAAGAAATCAATATGGGAAAATTTTTCGGATAGAGGGTCGATTTGAACGTCGTGAATCAGGACATTGGCTTTATTTTTTCCGTCGATGTCCAGCTCCAGGATAGTGCTTTCACCCGCTTGATCATAGGATTTCTCAAAATCCGAATAATTAACCCAGAGCGGCCGGGAGGTAATTTTATTTCCGTAAAGAACAGCCGGAATCAGGCCCGCTTTTCGATGGACTTTTATTTTCTTTCCCATTACTTCCCTAATCTTGGATTTTAAAATTATTTTTTCAGTCATTATTTTGCAAAACGAAATTAGTTACCAATCCAGTTTACATCAGCTTTGAAGAAAACGCAAGCCAATACACTTTTTTTATTCTTTTTTTTCTTCACTATATTCTCTCCGGCCGCTTATGCCGAGCAGTATTCCTAAGGCGGCAAAAGCCGTGAGTAAAAAACTTCCTCCGTAACTTAAAAAAGGGAGCGGAATGCCGGTTACTGGTATGATTCCTATGTTCATTCCTATATTCACCAGAACCTGGATAAAATACATAATTAGAATTCCGCTAGCCAGGAGATAACCAAAGTTATCCGGAGCACGGGAAGCAATTCTTTTTATCCGGTAAAAAGCAACAAGAAACAGAAAAATAACCAGCCAGGAGCCAAAAAGCCCCAGCTCTTCAGACACCACTGCGAAAATGAAGTCGGTGTGTTTTTCCGGAAGAAAATTCAGCTGTGACTGCGAGCCATGGCCGATGCCTTTTCCAATAAGCCCTCCTGATCCAACGGCTACCATTGACTGAATTACGTTATAGCCGCTTCCCCGCGGGTCGGATTCGGGACTGACCAGGCTTATGACCCTAGCTTTTTGGTAATCACCAAGATAAATCCAGCCGCTAGAAGCAAGAATAGCACCCGCTAAAATCAGGATGACGAGAGTCCTTTTGCTTATTCCCGAAATGAGAATCATCCCCAGCCAGATTCCCGCCAGCACCATAGCCGATCCCAGGTCTGGCTGACGAAGAACCAGAAAAATCATAGCCGCGGTTAGAATCAGCGACGCGATTAATCTGCCGGTTTCTCCCAGTTCCATTTTCTTTTGGGAAATAAAACTGGCCAAAAAAATGATGAGGGAGAGCTTTGCTATTTCCACCGGTTGAATATGAAAAGGCCCAAGACCGATCCATCCCACGGTGCCGCGGACAGTGCTTCCCAAAAAAAGAACCGCCGCCAAAAGAAATAGCATGGCAAAGTAAATGGCAGTGCTGTATGATTTGAGATAATGATAGTCGGAAAAAGCAAAAAAAAGCATTACTGCTGCTCCCAGTGCGGAAAATACGCACTGCCGGACAAAAACATTTAATCCGCCATTTGACTGGCCAGTCGCAGAAATGCTATAGAGCGAAAGAAGGCCGATGCCGAGAAGGAGAAGCACTGAAATAAGTAATATCCAATCAAATTTTAAAAGCTTATTAAGCATGATTTTATACTAAGCAACAAAAGAACAGAGAAACTAAAGAACCGCGGAACATTTTTTGTTTTTTAGTTCTTTAGTTTTTTAGTTCTTTAGTATTCTTGAAATTTTCCCCCCGGAAGATATTGCTTGATAAAGTTTTGAGAGTTATATACGTCGGCCTCGGCTTCCATTTCGACAATTTCCACCTCTCCTGGAAAGCTAAATGGCCACAGCAGGCGAAAGTCCCTTTGTTCGCGAGAATTTACCGTCCTCATATCTGTTGAATTTAAAGCCACCGGTTTTTTTCCAGAGTCCCTCAAAATCACATTTATTTTGATAAAGTTAAAGTCAAAAGGGCTGTCGTTTCGGAGCAGCCCATAGGCCTCACTGTATCCTACTCCTCCCGAAATTAGATTATAACGCTTGTTGTAAATGTCGAGTCGCGGCTTTTCGTAGTTCGAAAATTCCGCCCATTCAGTGCTCGCAATTATTACTTCCACTTCCTGGGGACCGACCGCCTCTAAATTGCTCTCAATAATATACTTCGTCTCCGCCGGAAGAATAAACCCTTTTCCGGAACGCCTGTCTATTTCTTTTCCGGAGGAATCCTTCAAAATAAATTCATAGGAAAAATCCGGGCTGCCGTACTCACTATTGGGATTTGATATTTTCGTCATTACATCATACCGGCCCGGCCCGCCGTAAATGAAAGCTTTTTCGGCAACTGCCAGCGGCTGCGCCATAAAAACTTTTTTGCAAGGGGCGCAAGGCCCGCCACAGTCAGTTCCCTCTTCTCTCTGATTTTTTTTCCCATCAAAGCAGGTGGGAGCCGGTTTTGTCATTTGATAAATCAGCAGGCCAACAAGAAAAAAGATAACCAGGTAAACCGCGATAATAATAAGTCGCTTATAGTTTCGGGTCATTTTTTAGGCCTAATGCTTAATGCGTACTTCTGAAGATGCATTTTTATTATAATCAAAAACAAAAAAACAAGCTAGTTTACCCCGCTCTTATGGGCGTACGCTCATAGGCGGGGTAAAGATGGCTTGTTTTCCAAAAGCATTGTTCTAGCAACGACCCGATGACTAAACTCACAATCTTGGCGACGGCCTACTCTCCCCCCACACCAATTTCAACTACAGACCGCAATAATATTTCGCGTGCAAGTGAAGCGACTTCGCTTTCACAACTAAAATACCATAGCGACGTACCAAAAATTGGTGTGGGGGTACCATCGGGGCTGAAGTGCTTAACGGCCGAGTTCGGAATGGGATCGGGTGTACCCACTTCGCAAAAATCACCAAGATTGTAAGTTCAGATCAAAATTTGAACTTCAAATTTATTTTAAGTAACTGCTAACTGCTAACTTGAAAAACGAGAAAGGTTTAATAGTTTATTAGTACTTCTTGGCTGAATCCCTCTCGGGACTTACACCTGAAGCCTATCAACCTCGTCTTCTTCGAGGAAACCATACCGCGCACAGCGCGGAAGTTCAAATTTCAAAGCTCAAATTTTCCCGCCAAAGCGAGATCCCGCCGTGGCGGTGGCAAATCAATTTCAAATGGCTAAATTTCAAAAAAATTTTGTCATTTGGATTTTGGGCTTGATTTGTCATTTGGATTTTTGATTTTGACATTCCGTGCTGCGCACGACAGTTGCCTAATCTTGGGGTGAGCTTCCCGCTTAGATGCTTTCAGCGGTTATCTCGTCCGAACATAGCTACTCGGCGTTGCTCCTGGCGGAACAGCCGATACACCAGAGGTTCGTTCTTCTCGGTCCTCTCGTCACATATTCCCTTATTTCTAAGAGTGTAGACTATATCTTCATCCCCGATGGACATCGAGGAGCCGACGTGTTATAGCAACACATTTCCATATATTTTCCGTTGCTATCCTATCCCGCCTTGGCGGGATAAAGTCGTTACGGGGTCAATCCTAAAATTTTTAGCAATTTTCTTTTGGTTCTTTTTTTCTTAGTAACATAATTTTCTTTCTGAATTTTCATCACGCAATTAATAAGTTTAATGTAATCCTTCTTTTCAAGGTTCTTTTTACTAAGAATTTTTATAGCTTTTAATATTTCTTGGCACTGGATCTTTTTGAATTTAATAAATGGCTTTAGTTTTTCGAGAATACTTTTTGCCTTATTATAGCCATTAATTCGTAGTTCGGTTATGCTATCATTTCTTCTGGAAATATAACCAATGCCGATTTTTTTCCTAATCCAGTACAAGGGTTTTTCGTGGCGCGAATCCTGATAAAAGCAAATAGTAACCATGAAGCGGCTTTTTCCATTGTCGCTTCGTTTTTTTATTTGCAACATTAAGCTTCCATCGCCATCAAGAAAACCTGCAATATAAGCTAAATTAATTTTAGAACGACTTCCCACGGTATTATCTTAATTATTTATCCGGTCCTCAAGTAACTTTATCATATCACAAAATTCGCTGGACCGCAAATCATTTTGTGATCCCACAAACCGGAAAATAAATGAAGACTTCACCGTTATTAGTCGGATTTTCAATTCCGCTTGCGCGGAAAAGTAGCAATCTTCTTACTAGAGAAGACTCCCCTCAAGCAACAACGCCTACGGCAGATAGAGACCAACCTGTCTCACGCATATTTGTTCACTTATTACTAAGTGTATGGACTATAACTTAATCCTTTTTTATTTTGTACAAAATTAGGATTGCTAACATTTAGTCTCTACGGGTTTGTAATTATTTACAATTCCCTCGGTATTGTCCAAACATATTTTGGATTTTACCGAAATTAGTTAGCTTCTCTTTTAACATTACTGTTAAAAGCCGCCATGAATGATGTCATTAAATATCCTCGGGTTCAAACAGTAAAATCTCCTTTAACTAAAAAGCTAATGAAGCTAATAGCTAAAAGCTGCTTTACGGTTTGAACCCAGCTCGCGTACCGCTTTAATTGGCGAACAGCCAAACCCTTGGGAGCTTCTCCACCCCCAGGATGCGATGAGCCGACATCGAGGTGCCAAACTCCTCCGTCGATATGGACTCTTGGGAGGAATAAGCCTGTTATCCCCGGGGTAACTTTTATCTGATGATCTTCCACCCTCCTATGAGGGATGGTCGGTTCACTAAATTCCACTTTCGTGACTGATTGACTTATGGGTCTTTCAGTAAAGCTGGCTTGTGCTTTTGCGCTACCGGCCCGATTTCCATCCGGACCTAGCCAACCTTAGTAAACGCCTCCGTTGCATTTTGGGAGGCGACCGCCCCAGTCAAACTACCCGCCAGGCACTGTTCCCAACCCGGTACCAATAACCAACAACTTACAACTCACAACTAAAATAACATTAAAAGAAATGTTATCAGTTGTTTGTTATCAGTTAGTCATTAGTAACGGGTTAGGGTTAGAACTAAAACTTCAGCAGGGTGGTATTCCACTGTTGCCTCCATCCCGACCAGAATCGGGACTTCATCGGCTCCCACCTAAGCTCGGCAGCTAAAACTCTAATCCAATGCCAAGTTGTAGTAAAGCTCCACGGGGTCTTTTCGTCTTGCCGTAGGTCGACGGCATCTTTACCGTCATTGCGATTTCACCGGGTCCTTCGTCGAGACAGTTACCAAGTCGTTACGCCTTTGATGCGGGTCAGAATTTCATTTTTGCTGTTTTGCTTTCGCAAACAATAGACTATATCTTCACCCCGATATTATATCGGGGGCCGACGTGTTACCCACAATAATTGTGAGTCCAGATTAAATAAATAATCTGAGTCGTTACGGGGTCACTAGGACTTCCCACGGTATTACCATATCCTTCAAGGACTTAGGCTTCACCGTTATTAGTCGGATTGCTCATGCCGCATTGCTGCGGCATTCAGGCAAATGTCTGACACTTTACCTGACAAGGAATTTCGCTACCTTAGGACGATTATAGTTATCGCCGACGTTCACTGGCGCTTCGGGAACAAGCTTTCACCCGCTCCGTTAACGTTCCAGCACTGGTCAGGCGTCAGCCCCTATACTTCCCCTTGCGGGTTTGCAGAGACCTGTGTTTTTGGTAAACAGTCGCCTGGTAAACTTTCGCTGCGTCCCGCCCTTTTGGACTAAAATTTTAAGGCTTCATGAATTTTATTTTCACAAGCTTAAAATTCATTCCCAAAAGGGCGGGAAAGACATTTCGCGAACTTACGTCTAGTTTTTTTGCCGAGTTCCTTAACGAAGGTTCTCCCGTTCACCTTGGGCTACTCGCCCAGTCCACCTGTGTCGGTTTTCGGTACGGACGCTGTTAGATTCGCTCGTATCGCGCTTCGCGCGATACATCGCTAAATTCAAAAATCAAAGTGCAAAATGCAAAATTAAGGAACTCGCTACACTCGTAATTTTTTATATTTTAAATATAAAATAATCAGTCGCGAAACGACACCAAAATTTTGATTTTTGATTTTTGCATTTTGAATTTGAGTGAGTATCACACGAAAGGTGATACGAACGACATAGAGGTTTTTCCTGGTAGCGCGCTCGTTCAGCTTCCCCTGATAAAATCAGAGTTCGCCGCGTTTCTTGAAGTAATGCCCTGCGGATTTGCCTGCAGAGCCCTCTTAAAACGCGGACGTTAATCCAATAAATCGCCTGAATTACTGCACTACGTCACCTCATTTATAAACTAATAGCGGTGCCGGAATATTAACCGGCTGTCCATCGACTACGCCTTTCGGCCTCGCCTTAGGACCGACTAACCCTGGGATGATCGTCATTGCCCAGGAAACCTTGGACTTGCGGTGTGCCGGGTTTTCACCGGCATTGTGGTTACTCATGCCAACATTCTCACTTCCATAAACTCCAGTCCGACTCACATCGAACCTTTGCTGCTTATGGAACGCTCTCCTACCGCCAATGCAAAGCATTGGCCCATATCTTCGGTACCATGTTTAGCCCCGTTACATTTTCGGCGCGAATCTTCTGGTCTAGTGAGCTGTTACGCACTCTTTAAAGGGTGGCTGCCTCTAAGCCAACCTCCTAGATGTATAAGAAAATTCACTTCCTTTCCCACTTAACATGGATTTAGGGACCTTAGATGATGATTTGGGCTGTTTCCCTTTTGAGATCCGACCTTAGCGCCGGATTTCTGACTGCCTCGGTAAATATCGCAAGAATTCGGAGTTTGGTTGAGAACCCTGCGGCGAACCGCGAGTCCTCATTCAGTAGCTCTACCTCTTGGATACAATGTCGAGACGCTAGCCCTCAAGCTATTTCGGAGAGAACCAGCTATTGCCAAGCTCGGTTGGAATTTCTCCTCTACACACAAGTCATCTCCCAGTTTTGCACGGCTGGTGAGTGCGGGCCTCCCCCCGATTTTACTCGGGGTTCACCCTGCTCATGTGTAGCTCGCCTGGCTTCGGGTCTAGTCCGCGCGACACGCCTTGTACCACAATGGTACAAGGCAAAGCCCATTTAAGGCTCGCTTTCACTGTGCATATCCTCCAAAGGAGTTTATACAAGTCACGCAAAACTAACTCGTTGGCTCGTTCTACAAAAAGCACGCAGTCACCCCGACTTGCGTCGGGGCTCCTACTCTTCGTTTGCATATGGTTTCAGGTTCTATTTCATCTCCCTCACCGGGATACTTTTCACCTTTCCCTCACGGTACTTGTTCACTATCGATCTCGCACAATATTTAGCCTTGGAAGATTAGTGCTCCCAGATTCAGACGGGATTTCTCCGGTCCCGCCCTACTTGAGAATAATAACCGTAAAGATGTTTTCTTTTTATGTACAGGGCTATTACCTTCTATGGCCGCTCTTTCCAGAGACGTTCTATTAAAAAAACATTTTATAACTCTACCTCCGCAGAATGTAACACGTTGAGAAAAATCTCAAGATGTTACAAACTCGGAGCGTTACCATCCCGCAACGCCGCAATCACCAAAGTAATTACGGTTTTGGCTTTTCCCCTTTCGCTCGCCACTACTTGGGGAATCACTATTGTTTTCTTTTCCTCCTGGTACTAAGATGTTTCAATTCCCAGGGTGCGCCATACGCACCTATGAATTCAGCGCGTATTAATCCCGCCGAGGCGGGATTGGATTGCTCCATTCGGATATCCCCGGATCAAAGCTTGCTTGGCAGCTCCCCGAGGCTTATCGCAGCCTGCTACGTCCTTCATCGCTTGTACGAGTCAAGGCATCCACCATATGCATGAGTAAACCTTTCTCTTTGTTAGCAGTTAGCAATTACTTAACTTTAGCTAACTTTTTCTTAATTTACGACCTACTTAAAACTTACCACTTTTCACTGACTCATCTTTCCGCAAAACGCGAACAAGCCAATGACAGTTGGTTAAGACCTATTCAGTTTTCAAGGAGCGATTACTGCGGAAATAAATTAGAACAATATTATTCAAACTTATTTCAACACTAATCATCAACCTGTCACCCACTCACCAGTTTCGAAAGCATTCTGGTGATTTCCTAAAACTGGATACACAGTCGCGCCTTCGGCTTGATCTGAAAAAATATTAAATATTGATAAAAACTGGTGAGGGATTTGTTTCTCTTATCAAAATCAAAGATTTTGAAGAGAAACAAAAAACCGCTTGTTCGGCGGGCTGTCTCCTCAAGAACAACTTAAAAATAAAGAATTTACCCGCTTCTTTTTCCAATATGCTTTTTTCGAATTGTCTTTACTATATGTTTGAAAAAATAATTAGTTAGTCAGTTTTCGACAACGTGTTGTCATATTAACAATTCCCGAAAAGGATGTCAAGAGGTCACACCAGAAGTTCTGTGAATAACTCATGCCTTTTGTTGTCCACTCTGTATTACAAACTTAATTACAACAAATTTCAAACAAAAACAGCTTAGATAAGCTGTTTTTGAAATTTCTAAATTTTTCTACTGGTTTCTTTCGGAAATTTCCTCCCGCAGTTTTTTAAGTATCGCCGCCGCTTCGTCTTTGCCACCCAGACCGAAAGCCAGTCCTACTGCCAGAGACAGCGCCGCTATCAAGCCAATGAATATGGTGTTAACCAAGGAGACCGCGATTCCTAATTGAACGAGAGCCGCCAGCAACCCGAAAACCACAATCGCCCATTTGGAAATTGTCGCAAGCAACGTCGCGCTCATTATTCCCGCCGCCCGGGTGCTATGACGGACCACGTTATAGACGAAATTACCGAGCAAAAAGGCGATGGCCAAAATGATCGTGGCTACCACGAGATTGGGAATATAGAGAATGACGTTATTGAGAAAGCCAGTTACTTGGCTAAGGCCAAGAATGTCAGTCGCCGCCATCAAAAATACCAAAATCAAAAACCATTTCACCAGCTCGCCGAAAAACCGGGAGACGCTTATCCGAAGACCTGTTCCCTTGAACTTTTCCCCTATCCCCATCTTATCCAGCGCTTGATCAATGCGAAGAACCATGATAATTTTTTCAGCCGCTTTTCCCAAGGCAACCGCTGCAATAAGTCCGAAAAGGAAAACAAGCAGTGCCCCGATAAGAGCAGGAAGAAAACTGATAAACCTCGCCCACAATTCAAGCAGGGACATTGTTATTGCTTCCCCCCATGTTTGTACCGGATTCATTTATTCACCTCCCGTCTAGTAAGCCCCTACACCCTTATGGATGTGGGGGTAAAAATTATAAATCCTAAAAACTTTTAATGAAGTTCGGAGTCAGTGACAATTTTTCAAAACCCTACCGATTCAGTTCTTTCTTGAATTCTTCATAAATCTTTTCCAACACTCCCAGCTCCGGCTGGCCGTCAACTGACAAAACCTTCATCCGGGCCTTAAAAAGCCGTTCTTTGGCTTCATTCAAAGCCAGTCCTTCTTTTTCCGCTTCTAGAAAGATTAGAGAAATATCTCCCAGATAGTGAATAAACTCCTGGCATTCCTTGCAGTCCTTATACTTTTCCAGCAGTTTTTCAGTTACGGAATACACCTGGCCGATACTGGCATAAAGAGAGTGAAAGTCGTCATAGATCGCCCTGAAAACCTTATCGTCCACGCCGGTTTCCAGTGACATTAAATAGATTTCTTTTTTAATCAGATCCTCCTTTGTCTGATCATCACTCCAGCTTTTCACTCTGGCTTCAATAAAAACCTCCTCGGCTGACCGCAGGTAGTCAACAAATTCCACCAGTTCTTGATAGGGACTGTACTTTTCCTTGAGTTTCGTGCTGATCAGTTCAATTTTTTCTATCTCCTTTTGCATCCGTACTTCCTTTTCATATTGAGACGACAAATTTTCCGGTGACTCAATTGACATATTTTCTAATTAAATCCTTTTTGCTCCTATGATTTTTTGTTAGGGTGCCGGGGTCTCTTGAGGGGCTTGTTCGGCGGATTGTTCCGGCGTCTGAACAGGCGGCTGGCTCTCATTGGCTCCACGGAGATTATTGGTAATGTTGGTGCCTCCGCTTTCAATATTGGCAATCATCTTTTCTATCTGCTGCTTCGCGTCTTGCGATCCTTCCGGGAGCAGATCCAGCACGGTTCGATATTCACTAATAGCATCGCTCTTCCTCTGCGTCTTTTCATAAAGAAGACCAAGTGAGAAGTGGGTGTTGATTTCTTTGTCGTTTATTCCCAGCACTGCTTTGAACAGTTTTTCGGCTACCTCATCGTCTTCCTTATTTCCCCGCGCCTGATAGAGCCGGCCGAGATTGAAGATATAAGTGATGTTATTGCGGTCAAGTGAAGCCGCTTTGTCCATATTGCTGATAGCTTCATCAAGGCCTTCCAATGCTTCCTCCGCCAGCGCTAACTGGTAATAGCCGGGAGCCAGATCGTTTTTCTTGTCAATGGATTTCTGAAACAGGTCTTTGGCTTCCGTGATCATCTGCTTCTTCTCATCGCCCTGCTTAGCAGCCGCCATGGCCACTTTGATCTGTCCCAATTTCACGTCAAAGTTAGGGTTTTGCGGTTCCAGTCCTTGCGCCTGCTTGTAAGTGTCTTCAGCTAGTTTAAACGAATCGCTCACGTAAAGCCCGGCGTTTTCGTAGATTTGGGACAAAATTTCCACCGCCAAAACATCGTTTTTCATCAAATCCCTGCCTCGCACGGCGGACAAAATTGAATTGTTAAGATAACGGCGGACAGAATATAGATTCCTTTCTTTTTCCGGCTTGATTATCTCGTTGTTAGCCAGCACCATATACTCCTGTGCGAGGCGAGTATAGTACCTTCCTTCCCGGTTATTTTGATTAATCGCCTGGCCCAACTTGGCGACTGACCCTTCTTCGGTAATCTGGGATTGCCTGGCGGCGGAACCCGCATAGACATCGGCTACAAACATCTTGCCGATAAAAGCGAAAACAAAGGCCACTCCGGCGCTTACTACCATAAAGACGAAAGCCAGCGTGAGCGCAAATTTAGGAGAGGACTTGAGGGAGAGATTGATGGATTTCCCTTCAAAAACACTTTCCAGAAACAACACTCCCAGCGCTACCATGCCAACTAACGCTCCGAGCAGAAGAATGGTCCCTTCGATTCTTCCCAGTACCACCGCGATTAAAATAATCAGCGCGGAGGATACAAATCCGAGCGAAGTTACTTTGTTCTTTTCTTTCTCCCGGGACAGCAGATAAACAACGACGCTCAAAAACGTCAGCAGTATCAGCGCCAGCCCGACTGTTCCCAGCGCCCCCATGGCGGGTATAACTTCAGCAATTAATCCGTTGCCTTGGTAAAAGCGCAAATTGTAGAGAATATTGCGATTGAAATCCTGCGAACGGTAGAGGGAAAAATCATAGCCATAAGTTCCGGGACCGGAACCAAGAACGAATTTATCTTTTAGCGCGTCGCGGGCGATCTGCCAGGAAAACTGGTAGGAAGGAGCGACTTCAATAGGAAGATTAATTTTTGCCACCCGCACGTTGCCCACCATCAAAATAATCAGTACCACGACGAATATCACCATCGGCAGCCAAGTCCAGTTTTCCGCCGGTCTCACGATTTGAGAAAGGATGTAGATAAGGAAGAATCCCAATCCGATAAGAAGCGCCGGCCAGGGAACAAAAGCGTAAAGAGCCAGCAGCACAAACAGATGAAGCGCCATGGTGATAAGAAGAGCGCCGGTAATTACGTTTTTTTGAATTTTTCCGACGGCCTCGCTGGTTCTTATCTTAAATAAAACGGTGACTAGAAGCGGTATCATGAAGGCAATAAATACCGCCAGTCCCGACACTGATCCAATCAAGCTAAGCGGAGCTAGTTGGGCGATTTTCGCCGGCAGAAACTGAATGCCAAAAAGCGCTAGAGTCGTCCAGAGAGAAACGATGAACGAGGATGTCACCAGCATTCCCATTATCCATTTCAAGCGCGACAAGGTGAAGTTGCTTAAAACAATATAATACGCGACGACTAAAGCGATGATATTGACAAGGCCCCGGGACGGATCGCCAAAAAATCCGAAGAAGCTGTGCCAGCGGTCAACGGAAAAAATAGTCGCCAGAATATAAATTGCCAAAAAAACAAGAATGGGAATGTCTAACGGCGTACGGCGAATTTTCATTTCTCCCGTCACTACTCCCCGCGACACCCAGGCGACGAGCGCTACCAGCAGCCAGCAGAAGAAATAGATCTGCTTTTCAAAGGCCAGTCCTTGGAAAGTGAGACCCGTGAAAAAAATCGGCAGGCCCAGAAAAATGGCGGCCAAACTCACAGTAATCGCCACGTCAAAAATTTTGGCGATTTTTTTCGGTTTTGGTTTTATTTCTTCTTCTTTCCCCGTTAGCGGGGCTGATTCTTTTTTCGCTCCGGATGAAGGGGCGAAAAACTCGAGGCCTCTTCTGATTTCCATAGTGTTTTTTGTAGCACTGATTCTCCTAGTTCAGTACAAGTGATAATTATTAAATCTTATTTAATTTTAGGGCAAAATCCAATGACTGGCAAGTAGATAAGATAACCGATATTTGTTGATACTAATAGATATTAATTGATACTGGTTGATATTAGTTGATATTGTTTTTTGCCCGGTAAATCGCTTTTATAAAATTCTGGAGCTTTTGGAGTTTTTTGGAGGTTGAACCTCCAAAAACAACCTACACAAAAATGTTATTCTTCAAATTCTTTTAATAATTCCTTTCTTTCTAAAATACTCGGGAGTGTCTGTTCAGCGAATTCTCTATATTCGCTTTTACTTTTGAACTGTCCAAAAACATCATCTTTTTGGCAGAAAATAAACTTAGTTTTTCCGACATATTCATCCCAGCTGGATAAAAACATGGGTTTTTCCAACTTGGAGGTTGAACCTCCAAATTGGTGAGTTCTATTATTCAAGTTCACATAAACGCTCACGTGCAGTAATTGTTCGTTGGTATCAATATGAACGGCTTTGTATCTTCCCTGAAAAAGAACCCCGCTTCTTTTGTGCTTCTTGTTAAAATAACCAGTGTATCCTGTAGACAGCCGGTGCATGAACTTTTCAATTCCTTTGTCGGCAATCTGCTTTAAAACAAAATGATAATGATTGGGATTGAGGCAATAGCAGATAAGATCAATTAATCTATTCTTTTTCTTATTTTTGGAGGTTGAACCTCCAAATCTGTTTTCGGAAAAAAGTTTCTCATAAATGCTGCCAATGGGATTGACCGTGTTAAAAAGATCCATACTTTGAAAAAAGCGCTGGTAATCTTTCCAGTTCATGAAAGTTTGGCGCTTGTCTACTCCCCTGTTATAAATATGGTAATATTCATTTGTTTCCAATGGAATTTTTCTTGTGCTCATAGCAGTCAAATTATACCATTTGGAGGTTGAACCTCCAAACGGGAAGGTTTACTATCTAAACTTCACATCGCCTCTGAATTTTACGTTGCCTCGGATTCTTACATCTTTTACATCTAAAGGTACATACTCATCCGCCCCGATGTCCCAGGTACCTGCTCCTGTCGGTCTGGTTTCTCCATCTATGTCGTCTGTAAATGTAGCCGAAAGGTCAATCCCATAATTCCTGGCCCCTGCATCATCTGAATTGAGATGAAAGTCCCTTGGTGAACCAGTAGGAGCAACCATTGAAAATGTCTGGCTGATTTTATTACCTGCCCCGTCCCAATCGTCTGCTGTAGCATCTCCGCTGGCAGAATAGGTAACGGTGAATATGTAAGAACCTCCCATAATAAAATCGCCGCCAGTATTATTTCTGCATAAACAGTTCGTTGCAGTAACACTTACATAATAAGCATCTATACCATAGCGACCATTATATCCAACAGTACAATTACGAGCTAAAGAACCATTTCCTGCCAGCACTATTCCATCATAAGAAGCATCATACACAATTGTATTTCTTATCTCTGATGTTGACTGGAGCCATGCCCCACCGCCAGGACTTGCGGCAAGTATGCCTCTGTCAAATAAAGCATTAGTACCTCCTAAGGATAAATCAAGGCTTGAAGATCCCCCGCCCGTATTACTAATCTGGATTCCTGTGATAGTTATATAATTGGCAGTGGTACTTGTTAATACAGTCCCACTCCAGCCAGGGTCTAACTCAAGTCTATATTTCCCCTCATTCCACTTCCCATCGTGCCTGGCAGCAGTGGTGGTGTAGATTTTGATGTAGTTTGACGAATTGGTTGTCCAGCCGTCTATGGTAACAGCCGTGGCGTCAGCCGAAGTCCAGGCGCCGTCTATTTGAGCAACTGCAATGGCAGAATCTCCGGCGTCAGTGGGCGTAAAAGCGTTAGTTGCGTCACTGCCATCAGCAGTGGGATACCAGGTATTGGTAGCGTTTGGCGTACCGGTGATGGAAATCAATAATATCTGGGTGGCGGTATCGTGAAGCATAACGGCTGCCGCGCCAGAAGCTGTTTGAGTTACCGCTACCCCATCAGCGAATGAGCCTCTAGTAAGCGCGCCTGCGACAACTTTCGTGGTAGCGACGGTTAAATCACAGTCAATGGCGTTCTCCCATGTATTGAGAGTGCTGTAATCCCCGCCGGACTGCATCACGGTGGCGACGAATTCGGTGGCCCCGTACGCCGGCTTGGCACAAAAGAATAGAACGACCAGAAATAATGGCAAAGCAAACAGAATGCCGGGAAGTAAAAACTTTCGTCGGCCAGCTACGGGGTAAACGGCTTTTGCCCAGTGAGAGAAGGCGAGTGCCAGGCAGAAAGCAAGGAGATAAATTGTAAGCTTCCAATAACGCATATTGCTTGAACGAATTTACACGAATGAGAAACGAATTTTCACGAATCACTAATTTTTATGAAGCACGAATTCGTGATTCGTCTTGATTCGTTTTTATATTTGTGTTAATTCGTCTTATAAAGGGTTTCTTATCGTTGGTGTAGATGGATCTCTTCATTTCCAATTTAGGCGTACAGAAATTTACTAAATAGCCTATTTCATACTCACTTATCCTTAAATATGATCTCTGTTGTTCAATGTCTTGTTTCATCGTAAAATTACTGGCTTTTATTTCTATAATAACTTTATTTTCAACCAAAAAATCTGGAATATAAGTTCCTAATTTCTTGCCGGTGTCGAATGAGAAGATGTTAATTCTTTTTTGTTCATTGAATGTTAGATTGTTTTTAGCAAACTCCTCCGCCAAAGCCTTTTGATAAATATTTTCCTTTAATCCTCTGCCGTATTTATTGGAAACATTATAAATGCAACCCTGTATTTTATAGCAAAGTTCCTTCTCTAAAATCTTATTCGTATCATTCGTGATTTGTGAAAATTCGTCATAAATTCGTTGATATTCGTTCATCACTTCTTCTGAATTAAATCTTTATCAAAAATCTTATCCGCGTACGGTTGGCCTTTCCAGATTTCATCCGGATTAAAGTTCAGAGTTTCAATCTTAAGCCGGTAAGCCCGCGCGCGGATTGTTTCCGTTGGCGGCCTCATTTCTCTTTCGTTTTTATTTCCCTTGCCCGCCGAAGCTTCAGCGGAGGAGGGTTTCGTTTCCGGCTTGGTGAGTTTCGCCGCGTCTTCAAGGGTGAGTTTGATTTTCAAAATCAGGTAACTCGTCTCTTCCGTTTCGCTCCATTCGTGCCCGGCCGGTAGCACGGCTATCACATCGCCGGCTTCCCCGCCCTTCACTTCAACCAGCGCTTCATATATCTCGGCTTTATCCTTATCCAATTCCGTTTTATTAATTACTTCCTGATTTTTAGCATCTTTCTTTCTCAACACATCTTCCATTTTCCCACCGACAACAAGAAAAATAGCGACCAGAAGAGCGGCTAAAACAAGCGCGATGATGATTATTTTATTTTTTGTCATATTTTTGCCTTTCCTGTTTGGAGGTTGAACCTCCAAATACTAATTTCCCGATCCGAGCTCGGCTGATTCCACTATCCACCAGTTGAAGTAGATGTCCTTGGCTACCGGATCGCTTAGTACCATTTTGAAACCGATATATTCGCCGTCGTCGTTTTTCACTTTCTCCACCCAATTATAGCCGTTGGGATTGTCCTCAAAGCTGGTGAAAATCTTGCAGGTTTCGCTCACCGCTTTGGTTTTAACGGCATAACTTTTTCCGTCCGAGCCGGTTACATCATCTTTGCCGTCGCCGTCCGCATCTTTTTCTATCGCCTGAATGTAATTTGAACCGATGGTTTTCTTTTCTTCGTCGGAAACTTTGACGGTAAATGCTCCGGCCACCACTCCTTCGGCTTCAACTTTTCCAAGAATGTTCACATCACCCGGATTGGTCGTCCGGTCAATGCCCAGCAGTAATTTGAGATAATCAATATCGTTTTTATTAGCTTCGATTTGGGCGACGTTTAATTCCTGGTTAGTGAGCGCCTTCAACTCGTCAATTTGGGTTTGGAGCGTGGCAACAAGATTTTCCAGAGTGACTATTCTTGATTCCTGATCCATAATTCCTGCTTCAAGATTTGAAACCCGAGAATTCAAAGTTGTGAGTTGTTGGTTGTTAGTTGTCAGTTGCTCTCCGATAATCGCCAGCTGCTCGTCCACCGAGGTCTGCAGTTCTGCCAGATTAGTGACGCTTTCGTCCGTCTTGAGAGCCAGCGTTTCCACATTGGTTGATATCCGCTGGTCTTCGGTATCAAGATCGCCGATTTGGACTTGCTGTTCCTGCATGGCTTTGACGATATAGAGCGGCAGTGCGGAAAGATTTGTGTCCAGATAATCAGTTCCGTTTATTTCTGTATGCCCGACCATTTCAGGAAACACTGTCTGGAGTTCCTGGGCAATGAAGCCCGTAATTCTTCTCTGGCGGGTGGCTTCATCATAGCCGGTAAGAGAATTATAGTTGAACGTAGACGGTTTTAATTGCATTATCTTGTCCAAATAACCCTCGCCCAAAACAACCACATTTTCTTTCAATCTGGCATCGGAATAGCTGGTGAAGTGGGTATAACCGGCGGCGCCCGGCTCACCTTCAACGGTCAACAAATATCCCGGAGCGTTTGTCCCGATGCCAACATTTCCGTTTAAAAATGCCGCGCTATAGTTGCTGTCCGCACCAGAGGCTCCATCAACATAGATTCCATAAGCTCTAGTGGTGGCGGCTCCCGTGTTTTCGCCGGCGGCGACGAAGTAGCCGCCGACTGTACGTACCGTTCCACCGGTGGAGACACCAGTCGCGGAGGCGTCGCCGTACACTCCAACTATAGTAGGAAAACCGGTAGTGAAGACACCTGTTGAGTTAATGTCAGAACGTATTCCACGGTAGGTTCCGGCGGTGGTAGCGGATTCGCCGTAAAGGAGGTCCAGTTTAGCGGAGGGACTCGCCGTCCCGATGCCGACGTTGCCCCTATCATTGGCAAGAATTACGTCTCCTACGCCAGTACCTCCATTGCCGCCGTTAATATATATATCGCCCCCGGATAATCCTGATCCGCCTATTATATTTATATCCCCTCCCGGACCTGTTGCGCCATATGCACTTCCCTGAATAGTTAAATCATAAGTTCCTGATCCTCCCACAGAAATTGTTCTGTCGCTGCCACCGCTAAGCAAAACATTACCGCTCACTTCTAATTTCTCGCTTGGTCCGGTCGTCCCGATGCCGACGGAGCCGTTCATGAACACCGCGGAGTAGTTGTTGTCCGCGCCAGTGGCGCCGTTGACATAGAGGCCGTAGGCGTTGGTAGTGGCGGCGCCAGTGTTTTCGCCAGTGGCGGTGAAGTAGCCGCCGTAGGTGTTGACCGTTCCTCCAGTAGAAACGCCGGTAGAAGCGGCATCGCCGTACATTCCATACATATAGGTGGTGCCGGTGGTGAAAATGCCGGTTGAGTTGGTATCAGAGCGCATTCCATAGTAGGATCCGGCGGTGGTAGCGGATTCGCCATAAAGAACATCCAGTTTTGCTCCCGGCGCAGTCGTCCCGATGCCGACGGAGCCGTTTTTATTTATAACAAACATCGTTGTTCCAGCACCAAAGGGGTCTCCATTTTGAGCATTAGACCCTCGGAGCGCGAAATCTCCAAAATTATCATAACTTGTCATTATTCCCCAATTTCTGTTAGAAGAATCAGCGTAAGTTGAATATAGGGACAATACAGACACTCCGCCGTTTTTAATTCTGATGCCGTCGCCGCTACTTACAGTTACCACTTCCATCTTAGTTCCCGGACTCGTCGTCCCGATGCCGACGGAGCCCTGATCAAAAATCGCCGCGTAATTATTCGTGCCTCCCGTAGCGGTGGCATAGAGAGCTCGGTTGACAGCCGAGGTTCCGTTCCAGGTTCCGGTAGCTTCAATGTCCAGTCCGGTTTTAGTAAGAGAGGCAGTAGAAGATGTGCCATTGGCATTAATGGTTATACCCGTGATACTAGCAGTTAAGCCCGACCCGACTGAAGCGTTAAAGTCACCGAGAATAAGGGGTGCAGCAGTGTTGGTATTGGCAATATAAAGCTTATTGCTTCCTGTTTCGCTAAAGCCGGCCTGGTAGCCCAAAAATACATTGCTAGCACCGGTAGAGTTGTTGTTTCCGGCTCTATAACCAATAAAAGTGTTGTAGTCGCCGCTGGTATTCGTGATACCGGCTTGATAACCGAGAAAAGTGCCGTAGTCGCCACCGGTGTTTGCTTGACCGGCCTGGTATCCGAGAAATGCATTGTAGCTTCCCGTAGTGGAAGTACCGGCACTATTCCCAAGAAAGACATTGTAGCTTCCGGTGTTGGACATGCCGGCTTGAGCTCCCACCATCAAATTCATAGAACCGGTGTTGGAATTTCCCGCGGCGTACCCAATGATGGTGCTGTAGTTGATGTTACTGGTGCCATTGCGACCGGCTTGTGATCCCAGATAGGTGTTGTAACCGCCGTTGGTGTTTGACTGGCCCGCCCATTTGCCGACCATGGTGTTATCAACCGCGTTAGAGCTCTGGCCGGCATAATCTCCGACATACGTGCTGCCGGTCGCGTTACTGTTAGTAAAGCCGGCCTGCCAGCCAACGAAGACATTAGCAGCGCCGGTCGTGTTGTTGTACCCGGCCGACCGCCCGACAAAGACATTATCGGTCCCGGAAGTGTTAGTATAACCGGCGTCTACTCCTACAAAAACATTTTGGGTGCCGGATTCAGTATTGACCCTTCCTGCGTTCGGTCCCGCAAAAAAGCTGGAGACCGCTCCGCTGATTCTCAAAACGTTGGTTCCAGCCATCTGATAAGTGGCGCCGGTCGGAATGTTCAAGTTCCAGTTTTTACCGATGGAAAAAGCCGGGCTTGAGTCGCCGTATTCATAAATCCCCAAACGAGTGGTGGAATCAGGAACAGTAAAATAAGCAGTAATACCAGCAGTTGGCATAGAAGTAGTGGAGATTCTCACCCAGTAGCGGGTGGTGCCATTGACGGCTGTCTGGGCCCAGTCGCCGGGAGCGGTGAAAGTGATGGCTCCGTCAGTGGAAAGATTGCTGGTTCCGTCAGTATGAGTGAGAGCCGTCCAGGTGCTTCCGTTCCAGTACTGGACGGAACGGGTTACGCCGGCTCCGGCAACAGCAAAATCAAGGTAAATAGTGGTGAAGGTGGAATCCTTGCCGGTGTAAAAATAATGGCTAGTGCTCGACAAGACCCAGAAGGCGGTTCCTCCGGAGGTTCTGGATTCGGTAGTATCGTCGGTGTAGGAGCTGCCGTTGTAAAAATAAACGGTGTCAAAGTAGCTGTTGGAACGAATGGCTAATTGCTCGGAAGGAGAAGAGGTGCCAATGCCGATTCTATTATTAGCGTTATCTATATATAATGTATTGGAATCAATATTGAGGTCGGTGCCAGTGGAAAGGGTGATTGATCCGTTACCGTAGGTGGTAGTTGATCCGGCGATAAAGGAGCCGTCGGTATAGATGTTTCCTTCCACTCCGGCCATGCCGGCCACAAAGAGATCATCGCCGCCTAAGACAAATCCGGTGTTGGCAAGGGTCTCATCTCCAGCAGTTCCGACAATCACGTCATCGTCGTCTTCATAGGTGCCGTAAGCCCCCGTTTCCCAGAGAGATGTCCCGCTGGAAGAAAGGTTGGTTGTTCCCCAGTAGAGATCTCCGCCGTCATTGTAGAGCGTGGTAGTCGTGGTTCCCGGCGTGGCATCGTTAAGATAGATGCCGGCTGACCCCGTGTCGGTGCCCTGAACGTGGAGTTTGTTGGAAGGGGAGGTGGTTCCGATGCCAAGACCAGTTGGTGTCATAGTAAACTTCTCATCAAAACTTCCCGATGACATAAAACCGAAACGAATAATCTGATAATCAAATATTTTTAATTGGCCGGTTGAAGTTACTGTGCCGATTCCGGTGACCTCATCATCCCCACCCAGAAATATAGAACCGCCTTGAGTCCTGATATTTCCGTTGACCGTAACCTTGTCCCTGGCATAATAAGTCCCAAAACCAAAATTACCGTTAGTTGCGGGAACCATTCCAATGGTCGCCGAATTGCCAGTTATAGAACCGGAAAGAGTAATATCTCCATCAACTGCAAGATTGCCATTAGTTAATTCATAAATAACAACATTGTCAACTGCTCCGTCAAAACCCTGACTATAAAAATAGAGTTCTTGGTCTGTTAATGCTTTGAATTGTTCAGTATAAGAAGCACTGCCAGGGTCTTTTTCAAAAGTATTAGCACCTTGACCGATATACAACTTACCAGCTGTTCCTCCGACAACATCAAAAGTTATTTTATATTGCTTGCCTACTGTTTTAGAAAATTGTTGCGTTAAATAACCACCAGTACCGTCATTTTTAGCGGTTCCAGCCGACCAAGCCCATCCTCCGCTAGGAGTCCAGCTTGATAAATCGGAAACAAATGTTCCATTGGTAATTAAATTTGTTACGCCTATGGCGGCAGTTATTTTGGCATTTAATCCATTTGTTGTTGAGCCAACTTCTAAACCCTGGGATGGACTTGTATTACCGATGCCGATGTAGCCGTTATTATCTACGAATAAACGGGAAGTGCTTCTGGTTTTAAAGTTTATATAACTATTACCGGCTATCCCGTTTGTACCGTCATTGTCGGTATCGGCTTCTATGTCTAAAGCATACAAAGAAGACATTCTTAATCCTCCACCGCCGTTGTCTTCCAGTTTCTGCCCATTGCCCCATTGGAAATAAGTCGGGTAACCACTCATGCTTATACTATTCGTGCCAAGCGTAAAGTTCCCATGCACAAAGTCCCCGGCGGCGTTTATATATGACACAGCTGTTCCCACACTGCTCTGCCATTCTTGGAGGTTAGCGGATTGAGAAGTGAAACCTTGAATAACTAGCCCTTTATTGGTGGCAACAGTAGTGGAAATTTGAGCAGTTGCCAGATTATCCACCGTGTTATATGGATTGACTAAAAATTTATTATTAGTTCCAAATGAAGCCGTCCCAATGCCGACTTTTCCAGTGCTTAAATTACCGTAAATAGTATTTCCGATATTAAGGAAATTATCGGTAGTTGCTGTTGGAGCATCAACATTCTCCCCAATTAAGATATTCCCGGAGCCAGTCGTCAGAGAACCCCCCGCTCCGGCTC
This sequence comes from Candidatus Moraniibacteriota bacterium, assembly GCA_026396275.1. Classification (NCBI taxonomy): domain Bacteria; phylum Candidatus Moraniibacteriota; species Candidatus Moraniibacteriota bacterium. Next base: position 77,015 of record JAPLXC010000005.1, read on the forward strand.
CAAAAACAGTGTTAGAATTTCCTCCATTTAATCCTATGAGAACAGAACGACCAAATGCCGTATTACCATAACCCGTTGTATTATCCCTTAATGCTGCCGAGCCGAAAGCAGTATTTGCCTGACCCGTCGTATTGCTTTGTCCTGCTTGCCCACCGAAAAAACTATTATCCAATCCTTCTGTTCCCACGCCCGATATGTTATTTGCATTTCCAGCACCCTTTCCAAAGAAAAGGTTATAACTATTATCAGAGTGTATTCTTAATAACTCATTGCCCGAACTATCAAATGCTTTGATTAGCGGATTGCTATTGGATTGCGTGGCATTAGCTCTAACAATAAACTGGGTAGCGTTAGAAGTGCCTGTAATGTCCAGCTTTGCTCCCGGACTCGTCGTCCCGATCCCCACCAATCCGTCATTTCCCACATACAGTGATCTTGTTCCGGCGGCGTTTTGGATAGCCAGTGGATTGGTAACTGTTGTTGAGAAATCCCATCTGTCATCCGAGGTATGTCCGGTAGTAGCTCCGAAGGTGACAGTTACTCCGTTGTTGAGGGTTTGAGCCGATCCGGTAATGGCGACTAGGGTTGCGTCCCAAGTAGAACCGCCGTCATCTGACCATTTGAAAGTGTCCGGAGTGCCAGTACCGTCTATCTGGATCCGGTAATTTAGAGCGGAAGAACCAATAAATGTTCCTCCCGAATCCATATCGTCCAAACCTGATCCGGTGAAGGTCTCATCGCCCACGGTTGAGCGGGCTTTGATATCTAAAGCATAACTCGGGCTCGTCGTCCCGATGCCGACGGAGCCAGTTCCAGTTATTCTCATTTTTTCAGACGGGTTTCCTCCTCCTGAACGGGTTTTGAAGAAAATGTCGCTCGCCTCAGAGCCATGCGTAACATTAGTCATTAAAAATCCAATATCAGCCGCTGATTCATAATTACTTGAAGCATCCTGCGAATAGAAACCGATAAAGCCGCCCATTCCTACGGCAGGCGTGTTGCTACTTCGCCTATCCAATCTCATCAGTATTTCCGGTGTGTTAGTGCTTGCATAAGTAAGATATCCAACAAAAGGTGTGCCACTTCCATTAGCTTCGCCCTGAACTCCAGCCCAAGATGTGGTACTTCCATAAACTCCAGTGGATGAACCCTCACCCCAAATCGCATTACCACTGTTATTTACTACATGGAGTTTTTGACTTGGGCTCGTCGTTCCGATTCCCACATTGCCGCCCTCAAATATAGCCGAATAATTAGTTGTTCCTCCAGTGGCATTTACATAAAGTCCGCGGTTGACAGCCGAGGTTCCGTCCCAGGTTCCGGTTGATGTTAC